>OMYR01000045.1 GCA_900315335.1 uncultured Bacteroidales bacterium | reverse complement strand
GAATTTCTACTCATGTAGATCCATCTATCATGATAAAGCACACACTCAGTCGATGTAAAACCATTTGAATTTCTACTCATGTAGATCTTTTCCCAATTTTTCCACAAATTTTTGTTAGATGTAAAACCATTTGAATTTCTACTCATGTAGATCACCGACCACAGTTTCACAGCCATAGCACGGATGTAAAACCATTTGAATTTCTACTCATGTAGATCATTGCTTTGTTTGTTTAATGATTTTCTACTGATGTAAAACCATTTGAATTTCTACTCATGTAGATCCCACATTAAATAAACCTATTACAAAGATGAGAGAAATAGAAATAAGAGATATACTTAAACTATATTTTGAATTTATTAAATAGGAAACTTTATAAAATCATTTTATTTTATTAAACATAGTAAAAGCAATAACTTTAAAAGAATTATAACTATGGTAGAATATCCAGGAATTGAATTACCTATATTTAGCTATTTATTTTTTGTAATTATAGAAGCATGCTGTATATCATCTAAATATGAGCATAAATATAATTTACAAATGTCAAAAGCATATTTATTAGGAGTACCACTTGTAACCATTGAAATAACAATAAAAATATTATTATTTATTATTTATTTTCCAACAATTGGAATACTAAAAATAAAGAATAATAATATAAAAATAGGAACTAATAATAACAATTTATTATCATCATGGTGGAATTATTCTACTCATTTAGATGATGAGAATAGATACATAAGTACAAAATTATTAACAAGATAAAAAAAATTAACAAGATGAACAATTTAATTAAATCAGTAGGATATCTAATCCTAATTCCATTTATTATAATGGAAGCATTAGTAAGATGTAAAACCATTTGAATTTCTACTCATGTAGATCATATATGTCTGCTCACCACTTATCATTGTGATGTAAAACCATTTGAATTTCTACTCATGTAGATCGTTTTCAAATAATTATCTGAAAATAAAAAATACGGGCTATCGAATAATTCGGTAACCCGCTAAAATCGTCCGTATTCGCACAAAAAAAGTCTCGTCAAGATAAATACTCCCGACGAGACTAATTAATGTAATGGCTCAACAACTTATTTTGTCCATGCCATTAATAAATATTTACTTTGTTGTAGGCTCTATTTTCCTTGCTGCCGCCTTTGGAAGGTTTATTGTGTCGCAACCATTAACGCAGCCGCCCGGACAAGACATAACCTCTATAAAGTTTCCAGGGGCTTCACCTTTCTTTGCCCACAATTTCAAATCTCTTATAGCTTGTTTATTCAATCCGTCAATGATAATCTCGTGAATTATCGACGGGTCTTTCGCCGTTTTCTTCACCGATTCGGTAACACCTGCAACCATTGCAAAGCCACGTCCGTGTCCCAAAATCTGAGAATCCAATACAGTTTCTTCCAATTCATCGAAATTAATCTCTGCCGCACTGAACAACGCTTCCAACTCCTCATATGAAAGCACAAAATCTACGTCCGGATTTTTATGACACTCGGAACGTTTGCCAACACATGGAGACACAAAAACAAGAATTGCATCTTTCTTGGTCTCACGCAGCCATTTCGCCGTATAATCCATTGGCGTCAAAGCATCGGAAACGTATTTCTGAATTTCAGGTATATGCTTTGCGTAAAGTTCTCGCCATGCCGCACAACAAGATGTGGTCATAAATTTGTCGCCTCGCTCCATTCTTTCTTCAAACTCGCGAGTCTCGTTTTCGGTTGTCATATTGGCGCCCTTGGCAACCTCTATAACGTCGGTAAATCCCAATTTCTTGATTGCAGTAAGCACTTTGCCGTAAGGCTGGTCGAATTGACCGCCCAAAGATGGGGCAACCATAGCGATGACTTCCTTACCCTGACGAATGTTCTGCATAATATCAAACATAAAACTCTTTTCAAAGATAGCACCGAACGGACAAGCCACCATACATTTACCACAATAAATACATTTCTCGGGATCTATATGCTCAACGCCGTCTTCACGTTTGGATATTGCTCCGACAGGACACGCTTCTTCGCAAGGAACAGGCTGGAATATGATTGCGTGGTAAGGACAAGCCTGCATACACAAACCGCAATTGACACATTTGCTCGTGTCTATGTGTGCAGGAGAATTTTTCAACTTAATCATAGCCCCTTTCTTGCAAGCATAAGTACAGGGGTGGGCTGTACATGAACGGCAAAGGTTTGTTACGATGTATGAACTCTTAACACAAGACGAACAAGCCTCATCGACAACCGTAAGCATCACGTCCGTTGTGTTTTTTCTCTCAGCAGCAATCTTTGCATAGTGAGAAAGCGAATCCATTTCATCTACCTCATCATCTATATTGAAGCCCAAAACAGCCATAGTCTTATACTTGGTTATAGCACGGGCTTTATGGATACAGCAACGGGTATGCGATACGTCTTTTCTGTACATATCGTACGGCAAACGGTCGATATTTTCTATCAAATTGCCGTCATAGACCATTTTCGCCACTCTTTTAAGAATCTCTCGCTTAATTTCAACTGCGTTATTGTATGTCGCCATATATTTGTTGTTTCTTTTATTTTGTTATACCTTCAATTCGTTTAACTTACACATTTCACTCAACAACGTATATAATAATATTTTATTGCAGAAGTGATAATAATTTATTGTTTATTGATATTATTTTATTCTTCTCACTGACTATTTTATTCTTTTCTCTTATCGCTGCATTGTTATCAATAATCGCCGTAGTCGGATTCCCTAATATCTTTAACATTCAACTGCAACTCTCTTCTGCCTTGCCAAGAATTTTCCTCAATGGTGTAGGTCATATCTATTTTTCTTCCAAAATGCAGCAAATCATAATAATCCGCAAGCGAAAAACCTATGCAGGATATTGGCAATATGTTTTCGTTTATAGGGATTGCCGAAAAACTCAAATGATTTTTACCGACCTTTCTGACTTTGTTGGCATCGTAAATCTCGGACGAATAAAACACTGGCTCAGTGTTCTCAGGACCAAAAGGAGCAAAGAGTTTCAAAAGTTCAAGCAACTTATCGCTCACATCTCCAAGTGCAATCTGCATATCTATATCCATTTCGGGAGTAACATCTTCGATTGTTACGTTTTGTTCTATTTCTTGCTCGAACATTTGTTGAAACTCCTGAAAATGGCTAACGTCCAAAGAAAGTCCCGCAGCCAATTTGTGCCCGCCGTAATGTTCCAAAAGATGACGACATTTCTCTATTGCCGAATAAACATCTACATTCTTCACACTGCGAGCCGAACCGGTAATGATATTGTTATTGGTCTTGGTAAATATAATCGTCGGACGGCTGTACTTTTCGGCAACACGAGAAGCAACTATTGCCGCCACACCTTGATACCAATTCTCGTTATAAAGGACTATACATTTCTTTTTGTGCAATCCCTTAGACTCTATCTCTTCAATAGCAGCACGAGTGTCTTCCTGGTCTTTTTTCTTTCGTTCGTCATTGCTTTTATTAAGTTTCTCTGCCAAGTTCTCTGCCTTTTCGCTCTTTCGGGTCTTCAACAATGCAACGGCATCTTCGGTCTTTATACTGTCCATTCTGCCTGCGGCATTTATTCTCGGACCGACCAAAAAACTTAAATCCTGTATCGTTAATTTTTTATTGAAATAATAAGGGCTGTTGCGTTCTTCGTCATGCAGAATATTGGCGTATGCAAGCAGTTTTTCCAATCCCACACGAGGTTTGCTGTTTATAACTTTCAAACCATGATATGCCAATATACGGTTTTCGCCTGTCAATGGCACCATATCGGCTGCAATACTTATCACAACCAAATCCAAATACTGTCGCAGTTCATCGGCAGGGCGTTCTCTTTTCTTTTGCAAGGCTTGAATAAGTTTGAAACCTATACCGCACGCACTTAATTCGTCATAAGGATAATAACAATCCGATAGTTTAGGGTCTAATATTGCGTATGCCTTTGGTAGTTCTTTACCCGGCAAATGATGATCGCAAACAATGAAATCTATACCTTTATCATTCGCCCAAGCAATCTCTTCTGTCGCTTTTATACCACAATCCAAACAAATTATCAACGTAACACCCTCCGCATCTGCCTCATCAACACCTTTGAACGAAACACCATAACCTTCTTCCGTTCTGTCGGGTATATAATACACCAAATCATCATAAAACGAAGACAAATAAGAATAAACCAACGCCACGGCAGAAGCACCATCAACATCATAATCGCCATAAACCATTATCTTTTCTTTCGCTTGAACGGCAATCATTATTCGCTCCACCGCTTTTTCCATATCTTTCATCAAAAACGGATCGTGTAGTTTGTTTAAGTCAGGACGGAAAAATTCACGAGCCTTTTCATACGTATCAATACCTCTTTGAACCAATAAATTCGCTATGATACGATAACATCGCACATCTTTGTCCGTTGGATTTTCCTTTGGCATACAAAGAAGCCCGGCGAGTTCTTCCACTTTCGCCTTATCTCCGCAGTCCTTAAATTTCCATATTCGATTCATATATTTTTGTTCTTTTATTATCCTTCAAAACGACAAAGAATTTCCTTTGCCTGCTTTACCGTTTTCACCTTATCAATTACAACCTGCAACACGTCTCCCAATTCTTTAAGTTGGCAATATTGCGGATATTGATTAACGAAAAGCAAAACATTTTGAAACCATCCTTTGTCTGTAAAACTTATTGCCGAAGATTTGAAATTCAAAGTCATCTTGCCACGCTTCAATAGTAGTTTTTCTATACTCAAATTGCTGGCAACTTTTCTTAATCTAACAATCTCAAACAAGTCAATCGTTTGAACAGGAATCTTTCCAAAACGGTCAACAAGTTCTTTTTGCAATTGTTGTAACTCACTCTCTTCAACGGTAGAGTCCAACTGTTTGTATATCTTCAAACGCTCGGTGATATTGGTAATATAATAGTCCGGTATCAAGACTTCCAAATCCGTTTCTATCGTTGTAAGTTCTTTTTGCAGCACAGGAAAGTCGTCAGAAGTGTGAGCAAAAGAAATATCCTCTTCCCTCAACTCCTGCATAGCCTCTGCAAGGATTTTGTTGTACATCTCGTAACCTATTTCCGATATAAAACCGCTTTGCTCCGCCCCCAATATATTTCCTGCTCCACGTATATCCAAATCCCTCATCGCAATGGCAAAACCACTGCCAATGGACGAAAACTCCTCAATAGCCGACAAACGTTTATGGGCTTGTTCGGTCATAATCTCCTTACTCGGCACAAGAAGATAACAATATGATTTTTTGTTGCTTCTACCAACTCTGCCTCGCAATTGGTGTAAATCGCTAAGACCATAGTTCTGTGCATCGTTGATTATTATTGTATTCGCATTAGGTATGTCTAAGCCGTTTTCGACAATTGTTGTGGCGACAAGCACATCATATTCTTCGTTGATAAAGTCCATCATAATGTTTTCCAACTGTGTTCCCTCCATTTGTCCGTGTCCGACGCAAACTCTCGCATTTGGCACCAAACGTTCTATCATCGAAGCAACGGAATAAATGTTTTGAACTCTGTTATTGACAAAAAACACCTGTCCGCCACGCGATAACTCCCTTAAAATGGCATCTCGTATAACGTTTTCATCAAATGTGCATACTTCTGTTTCAACCGGCTGACGATTGGCAGGCGGCGTTGTCATAACAGACAAATCCCTTGCCCCCATTAAAGAGAATTGCAATGTTCTCGGTATTGGTGTTGCCGACAAAGTAAGGGTATCTATATTGACTTTCATTTGACGCAGTTTTTCTTTCATACTAACGCCAAATTTCTGTTCTTCATCAATAATCAACAAACCTAAATCCTTAAACTTAACCTCTTTGCCTACTATCTTGTGCGTACCTATAAGAATATCTATCTTTCCGTCTTGCAAATCTTTGAGTACTTGTGATTTTTCTTTTGTTGTACGAAATCTGTTCAAGTAATCGACTCTGCAAGGCATATTTTTCAAACGCTCTGAAAATGTTTTGTAATGCTGAAAAGCAAGTATGGTTGTCGGAACCAATACCGCTACTTGTTTTGAATCGCACACGGCTTTGAATGCTGCACGAATAGCCACCTCCGTCTTGCCAAAACCCACATCGCCACAAACCAAACGGTCCATAGGATAAGGTTTTTGCATATCGTTTTTCACAGCCTTGGTAGCCTTGTATTGGTCGGGAGTGTCTTCAAAAACAAAAGACGCTTCCAATTCGTGTTGCAAATAATTGTCTTCCGAATAAGCAAAACCTTTGCTCGCTTTTCTTTGGGCATAGAGTTTTATCAAATCCCTCGCAATATCTTTAACCTTTTTCTTGGTCTTTTGTTTTAGTTGCTGCCAAGCATTAGACCCCAAACGATTAAGTTTCGGCTCTGTGCCTTCGGCTGAGGAGTACCTGCTGATTTTATGCAAAGAATGGATAGATACGTATAAGACATCGTTGTTTTTATAAATCAAACGAATTGCCTCTTGTATCTTGCCATTATTGTTTATCTTCTCCAAGCCCGAAAAGACACCCACACCGTAATCTATATGTGTTACATAATCGCCGGGCTTTAACGCCATTAAATCCTCCAAAGTAAGACGCTTGCTATCTTGTGAAGAATCTTGAACGAAATATTTATGATAACGATTAAACAATTGGTGGTCCGTAAAATAAACCTGCTTCGTTTCGTTATCTATAAACCCTTCGGATATGGTAAAAGGCAGATAACCGACATATATAAGCCTGCCTTGTGAAGTATATTGGGTTATGATTTTCTCTATTCTTTCTTTTTGTTTGTCGTCCTTGACCGAAAAATAGTTTTGATATTTATCCAACGAGTGTTGTTCCAAATTGTCTGCCAATAAGTCTATATTCTGATTGAAGGCAGGTTGCAATTGAGTGGAATACTCAAAATCCATATAACCGTTATCATAATATTTCAGCCCTGTTTCTATAAGCACATACTTATTAAGCAAAGTGAAAACTTCGTCTTTTGAGCAGTACAATTCCGTCGGTGGCAAGGACGTTATGGTTGATTGCAAATCCTTAAAAGTCTTATCCGCCAAAGCAAAGTATTCTTCTATTCTTCTTGCTGTTATTGCCAATTCTTTCGCCCAAACTATGGTGTCTTTACCGAAATACGACAAGAGATTTTGCAGTTTATTGTCCTTTGCGTTTTCTTCGCTCTGCAAGTTAGGAACAACTACCAACTTATCTATTTTGTTAATACTCATCTGCGAGACAATATCGAATATACGAATGCTTTCTATGTCATCGCCCACCATTTCTATACGAGCAGGCTTTTGAAGAGAATACGAGAAAATATCTATTATACCTCCACGAATGGCATATTGTCCGCTCTGCGTAACAAAATCAACCCTTTCAAAATGATATTCGTCCAAAATATCTATAAGATTGTCTATCGAAAGGCTGTCATTGACTTGTATCGTGGTGGATTTATTTTGTATTTCTTTCTTGCCTGCCACCTTTTCGCATACAGCCTCCGGATAAGTAACCACCACCAAACGTTCGCCGTTATTCAACCTGTTAAGAGTTTCCAATCGCAAGATGATATTGGCGTTCTCCGTCCTATCCGAACTATATGGTTTTTTGTTCGTTGCAGGATAAAAGAGTATGGATTTTTGTGTATAATCTTTATCGCTTTCCTCAAACAATGCCTCCAAATCATTAGCAAAGTATGCAGCACTTTCTTTGTCGGGTAGGATTACAAGATGATTGTTTTTCTTTGTAAGATTGACAGCGGCGGCGACTATGAACGCAAAAGAACTACCAACCAAAGTAGATATAGCCACTTTGGTCTTAGAATTTTCTTTTGCCTGAATGCCTTCAATACTACTTACCAACTCTCTGACTTTACCGCTCGCAGAGTAATTCGCCACAACGTCTTTCATCGGTCTGCAAAGTTACAATTTTTTTCTTAACCTCTAATAATTTTCTTTCGATATATTCACAAAAATCTTGCGTACTCCAAAAACTGAATACGCAAGACTTTTCTTTGTTTATCGTTGCTTGGTTTTTGCAACGTAAATTTATCGTTTAACCGAAATAACCTACCTTTCCCAAAAGTATCAGCATACAATAGCCTAATACCATACCGATAATACCCATTATCAAACCAATACGCAACATTTGTTTTTGCTCGACCAAACCTGTCGAATACGCTATTGCATTAGGTGGCGTACTTATAGGCAGACACATCGCACAAGAAGCCGACACGGCAATACCGATAAGAACCGTTGCCACTCCTCCTATACCTGCCAAACTATCGCCCATACCTTTTGCAACCAATGCCAAGATAGGCACCAACAAAGCAGCCGTTGCCGTATTGGAAATAAAATTCGATAAGATATAGCATATAAATCCCGACACAATAAGTATCAATATAGGCGAGAACGAACCGAACGGTACGCTTTCAATCATCGCTTTTGCCAAGCCCGAAGAATTTAACGCCAAGCCTAAGGCGAAACCTCCTGCAACCATCCAAAGTACGTCCCAACTCAATCCTTGTAAATCCTTTGCCTTGATAACTCCTGTAATGGCAAACACCGCAATAGGCAGCATAGCCACAGCATTGGCATTAATCCCAGTTACACGGTCAAGTAACCACAACAATATGGTAACGATGAATGTTATTGCAACCACAACGGTTTTCCAATCCTTTTTAACTTCACCCTCTATTTTCAAATCTATGGATTTAGCCTTAAACGGATACATTTTTTTCAAGAAAAACCACCCCAATAACAACAATATAATAACATAAGGCAACATAACCAACATCCATTGTCCGAAACCTATGCCCATATCCAAACCTTCGGGGTCGTTCAAATACTTTAACGCAATCATATTAGGCGGCGTTCCTATCGGAGAACCTATACCACCTATGTTTGCTCCTATCGGAATTGCCAAAGTCAAAGCCACACGACCTTTACCGTCGGAAGGCAAGGCCTTGAACACAGGTGCCAAAAATGTAAGCATCATAGCGGCCGTAGCCGTATTGGAGACAAACATCGAAAACACTCCCGTTACAAGTATAAATCCGAGAAGAACTATCTCACTTTTCTTTCCGAAAGGTTTTAATAAAGTTCTTGCGAACACAACATCCAAACCCGTTTTACTTGCAGCAGCAGCCAAGATAAAGCCGCCTAAAAACAATATTACTATCGGGTCTGCAAAGGTCGCCAAAAGGGCTTTGTAAGATAATAAATCGTCTTTCTCAAAACCACTTGTCATAAAACTAAACGCACTGTCGGAAGTCGTAAAAAGCAATATGCCGATAACTGCCACCGAAGTTGCCCAAGCAGGTATGCACTCGGTTATCCAGCAAAGAATAGCAAAGGCAAATACCGCAATGATACGTCTGTGTATAACGGTCAAACCGTCAATACCGAATGAGTTCAAAGGCAAATTCCATACAATAATGGTAATCAAAAAAGATATTGCAAAGGCAATAAACTTTCTGCTCTTCAACTCGTCAATAAATGTTTGTGTTGGAACTGACATCTTTTTGTTAATTGTAATATATTTATTTGTTTGTTATTAATTTCATTTCCTCTTTGAAAAAACAGTTTGCAAAGGTACAACTTTTTTGCATTCTTACAATAAATTATTTTCTCAATCCTAAAAAACAAAAAGACTGCCATTGATTTTGACAGACTTTTGTTTATTTATGATTTACTTGCCAAACACTTCCTTACAGACTGAGCAAAATCAGTATTTGGGCTGCAAATATTCTTAAAAACATACTTAACGGATAAACCGTAGCATAAGCCGTTGCCGGCTGATCTGTCTCTGTCGCTCCATTGGCAAAAGCAAGTGCAGGAGGGTCTGTATGCGAACCTGCAATCATTCCCACAATGGTATAATATGGAAACTTATAGACAACCCTTGCAATGACAGATACAATCAATATAGGCACAAAAGTTATTATAAATCCATACAAAACCCACATATATCCGCCACCGACAATGGTCTGAACAAATGTGTCGCCACAAGTCAAGCCAACCGCAGCCAAAAACATTGCAATACCTATCTCTCTTAGCATCATATTGGCAGAAGAAGTAACAAAGGTTACCACCTTATACATAGGTCCGAAACGAGCCAATAATATAGCCACAATCAACGGTCCTCCCGCCAAACCTAATTTCACCGGCTGTGGAATACCCGGAAAATGTATCGGAATCAATCCCAAGACAACGCCCAAGAAGATACCCAAGAAGATTGGTATAAGGTTAGGCACGTCCAATTTCTTTAACGAATTACCCAAGATTGATGAAACTTTTTTGATATGGTCTTCCGAGCCTACAACCTTTACACGGTCTCCCAATTGCAGCATCAAATCGTCGTTAGGCACAAGTTCCACACCCGCACGGATAACTCTTGCTATGGTAACATTGTAAAGCGTTTCAAGATGCAAGGACTCCAACGTTCTGCCTTGTATGGACTTGTTGGTAACAACTATTCTCTGTGCTTCCAATTTGCCCTGCTTTCCATTCCATTGCTTCTCATCTACACAAACCTCTTCTCCCAATGTCTTGACAATCTCGTCTCTGAACTTAGGCACAACCACCACACGCAAAGTGTTACCTGTGTTTATCACCGTATCTTTTGTGGCAGGAAGAATAAGCCCTGCATCGTTTTTTATTCTCGTTATCGTTGCAGGCTTATCGAACAAAGTCAGAAACTCCCCTACCGTCAGTTTATCCCACTTGTCATTGGTTACTCGTACAGCGATGCCGGCAGGCTTGATTTTGGCTTTGTTTCTTGCCGTTTCTTCTTCTTTTTTTACATCAATCTTACAGATGTACCTTACCAACATCGGCACGAATATGATACATATAACTGCCAAAGGATAAGCCATTGCGTATGCGGAAGAAAGAAATGCTCCGTCTTTTCCCGAATCGGCAAGAGTCTGTTGAGCCGCACCCAAGGAAGGCGTATTGGTTATTGCCCCCGACATAATGCCTGTCATAACGTCCAACGGAGTATCGGTTACCAAACCGATTATCCACGTAACGATACAAGCCAAGACAATCACAAGCACAGCCATCATATTCAAGCCCAAACCGCCTTTTTTCAACGACGAAAAGAAATTAGGACCGACTTGCAAACCTATCGAATAAACAAAGAGGATTAACCCAAATTCTTTGATAAACCCGAATATTTTGGAATCTACAAACATTCTGTCCTCAATGCCGTTATTAACCAACAACACGTGTCCGAAATGTGAGAAAATAATGCCTATGAAAAGTACCCATGTAACACCCAAACTGATACCTTTTACCTTAAATTTCCCCAAATACATTCCCAAAGCAACGGTAAGAGCCAACATTATAACAGTCTGACCTATTGTCGTTGCCTTATCTCCAATATTGAGGAACATTCCTTCAAATAAATCCTGCATTTTTGAATACGTTGTTTTTTGATGTTAAAAAATTTAATAACCTCACAACGCCAAAATCCAAATATTATTGTAAAATTAAAATTTTTATATGCAATTCATATTCCTTTTTTGGTTGAGGGCTTGCTACCAAAGGTGGGTTTGGCGGCATTGATAGGCGGCTCGGACAACGGAAAATAAAAACGCAAGACCTATAAATTTGACGGACTGTAACAGCGTATTGCCTCAAGCCGCTTTGTGGGGTAATGGGAAGTTGTGTGCCGTAAGGATGATTTAGCTGTATT
>OMYR01000048.1 GCA_900315335.1 uncultured Bacteroidales bacterium | reverse complement strand
GTTTGTGGTTATTCAAATATACAATTTGTTCGGCAGTTTTCTCCGTTTTAGACACAATCACTCGAAATGTCGGATGAACCTAAAAAATATAAAAAAAATAAAAAGCATTTAATAACTTTTCAAAAACTATTAAAACAATGAGAAAACAGTTATTTTTAGACCTGCAAGCGAAAATCCTTGCAATACAAAACGAAAACAAAGAACCATTGATTAAGTTCTTCAACCTTTGGCATAATCAGATAAACTTTATTGAACAGCCTTTCGACACGCCAGCTGTATTCATTGAGTTCGACCCCTTAAACTATCAAACCATAGCGGGAAGTAAAGATACTCTTATAGAGTTAAACTTCTCTTTACACGTAGTAAGCAAATACTACCCTGTAACCCATTCCACCGCCCCTGCGGATATTCAAGCCCAAAACCTCACTTTCCTTGATGTAGCGGAACTCTTACATTCTTCCTTGCACCAATCACGTCTTCCTAATTCCGCAACCATAATCCATAAAAGCACTTCCTTTGATTATTCCTACTCTGATTATATCCAATCCATAGAACATTACACCTGCATCATCTCTCATCAAGCCAACCCGCTCAATTTTCCAAAAAAAATTACAATGATTTCAACAGATTAAAAACAATGATAAACTTACTTAACAATCACCCTCTATTAAAGGCGTTTGAACTTGACCAAGACCTTGCCGTCAATTATCACGATATTGATTACTTACCCCTCAAAGAGGACAGAAAGAATATTAAAAAGGATTTACAAAACATAAAAAACGACCTAAAAAAGATAATAAAACAAAAAAAATAGCCGTCAGCGAAAAGTGTCGCACCGCTTATAAATTTGAGCATTAGCGGAGCTAATACGAGAATTTCTCAGCGGTAGTAAGAAATGAACCCACGACAACGAAAGCGACAACCTTTTCCGCATCTTATCGCTTTTGGTTCTTTTACGCTTAAAAGAACGCTTTTCTTGGTTCGTTCTTTTCTAAAAAGAATGAACGTATAAAAAGAATATAAAAAAAAGAGTGGCTAAAAACCACTCTTTTTTCTTTAAAGTATACAACCTTAAAAAATCTCCATTTGCTTTCCGCCTTTCTTCTCTTCTTCCTCCTTTATTCTCTCATTAAGTGCAGGCTCACCTATTATACGAAGATAATGTTCGTAACTTATAAGATATACAGGATATATATACTTATTCCACACCCCTTTCAATGTTGTATATCCCGGTATGTAATATTGTCTTGTTACCTCCTGTATATTATTATAACGCTTTAATTTGTTGATTTTGTTGTATGCCATATTTTTACAAAGTTACGATTATTTTTTTAACCTGCTTCTTTACATTTGTCGAAATTTTGCTTAACACTCCCAAAAGTATAAAAAAATTCGGTTCATCGTAGTAATCTGTCAAGAATTTATGCCTGTCAACGCTTAATATAAGCGTTATTGTTGCTGTATTCAAATTCACATTAATTTTCTTATTTTTCGGCGTTGTGTTCAATCTTGTATATAACTTCTTTTGTAATTCTTCTAATTCAATTCTTAGCATATCATCTGCCAATCTACCCTTATACTCGTTAATCATCTGTCTTATCAGAACCTCCACATATCGCATTAGCACTTCGCCGTCGTGCCATTCCATACTTATCTGTATATTCATCGTTTGTCTTGTTTTTTTTAATTTATTTACACTAATTATTCCAAAGTTCTGCATTAAGATATGTTTCCGCATATTTCTTTCGTGTCCCGTATGGCAGCGAAGCAAAATACTTGTCTATATAATGATATGCCTTTGTTTGCTGTGTCTTGGTCATCTTCTCCCATTTCGCTTTTGTTCTTTTCTTTGAGGAATTAACCTTATCGTCATAATGTTGCCAAAACGCCTCAAATGTTACCTCCCTTTCGGGTATTAACTCTATCTTCATAAACGGGCTTTTGCTTTTCATCTCCATAAGCATATCTTCCGTTATTGGGCGGTTGCTCATCATCCAGTTCTTCTGTGCCAACGACATCTCCGCTGCCGACATATCAAGGTTTATAAGTTCGTGGCGGTCGTCAAACACCGCCACCATTTCGCCCTCAAATTTGCTACTTGTTATACTATACGTTCTCATTATTTTCTTTCCTTTTATTTCACGCCCCCCCCCATAAGGGCTTTGCCATAATTCCCTGTGCGGGGTCGCACTTAGTTTTCGGTCATTGATAAAGGCACAGCCACCCATTCGCCATTTTCACCCTTATACGCCGCCGTTATAAATGTCTTTGTAAATTGTGGGTTATAGGCTTTTTGAATTATATCCACTCCCTCTATAAACTCTTCGTTGCCGCTTTTCATTGCGTGCTGGTAAAGTTTCATCACACGGCTTGGCTTCAAATTTCCGCTCTTGTCTCTTGTCAGAAGTTCCGTGATAATCTCTACAAGACTGCCCGTCTTCTCATCTTGTGCAAGACTTTTCAGATAGTTTTTGACCTTTTCAATTCCCGCTTCGCAGGTGTCGTCGTAGTTGTCGTTAGTGCGGCAACCTATCGTTATACGTTTCTTTCCGTCAGAGGAGGTGAAAGTGTGGCTCGCTTGTTTCCCCTCTATGTTGAAGAGGTCTTTTTTCAGTTCCAATACGGATTTAAAATTGTCAAACACCATGTTTTTAACATTTTTCAGCATTAATGAAGTGTCTGACAGGTACACAAAACTTGCTTCCACCATTTCATTCGCAAGGTCTTTGTACGCTTTTTTGTCTTCTTCTTTCTTCTGCTTTGCAGCCTTTTGTTCTACCTCTATCTGTTCCATTAGGTTGGCTTTCTGCTCAGCCGTTAATTGTGTTAAATCGATATTTTCCATTTTTCTGTATTTTTTATTTGTTAATATTTATCTTTTTTCTACTACCGCCATCGCTTCTTCTATTACATTGCTCAGCGACCTGTTCATATATGTGAAACTCCCGTATAATGCCCTTAATTTCTCCAAAGGTATCTCGTTAAATGTGTAAGAACTTCCATTTGTATGCTGCATCTTCGCTGCTCTCTCCGCTATGCGTTTTATCGTCTCCACGTCATAGTCATAGCCGAAACCCTCGCAATACTTCTTTATCGCTCTTATTAATCTCTTTCTTGCTTTGTCTTTCTCTTGGTATATGTTTGATGTCTTCGATGCCAAAAAATCACATACATACTTCAATTCACCTGCTGTCAGTTCCTTTAATGAAGTCTTACCATACCACTCCCACAGCATCGCTTTTCTGTCTTCTTCGCTTAATCCCAATTGATTTGCCACCGTGTGGTATCTTATTATCAATGTCCTTTTATTTGCTACCATTTCTTTTTTGCTTTTTTGTTCTGTCATTTTTAATTCATTTCACCGCTATGCGTTACTCACAAGCCCGGCTCGGGTCTGTGCGGCTCGCACCAATATTCTCTTGCTCCCTCTTCCCATATCGTGTAAGGTTCGCTGCCCTCGTTCTTCTCGCTATCCTCAAACCTTGTTGTGATGAAAGCCTTATATCCCTCCACTCTTATCTTTATATCGCTGTTATAGCGTATAAACTTCGCCACCATCCCCATCGGTTCTCTATTCTTCTCGTGAGCGACAAAAACAAATAATTTGTTTGGGAAATTCTTTATTAATTTTAGATATTCCGCCTTATTAAAATCCGCCATATAATTAACCGAGTCTATTATTATAATGTTCGGCGAATGCCTTTTGGATAGCCTGTTCCATATCTCTTTACTTGTGTTCTCTTTCTCTACAAGGGCAAAGTTATTACCCGCTTCCAACATATTGACCCTTTCCCACGCCTTGCGAAAACTTAGCGTTAATCCTTGCTCTATACTATCGTAACACACCTTACTAAAATTCGTCAAATACTTCGCTAATTGTAGCATAAACGTCGTTTTTCCGCTACCACTACCTCCCCACACTATCCAGCTGCCTCGCAGCTCGGGACGTCCGAAAGAGGCAAGCCACTTTCCGGTAAAATCTACCGTGTTAAACACCGCTCTGCCTATCTGCTTATTTGGTATCGTTTTCCCCATTTTCGCTACCTCCTTATGCGTTTATCTTACTTGCGTGAATACGTCTCTTTACTCTCCGTAAATCGCCCTCGCTCTCTTCTATAATGCTTTTTATCTTAACACTATCTTCCACGCCGTTTGCCTTACATACAGCGGCTATATCGCTTGCGTTTATATTCTGTATCTCCACGAATTTCCTGCCTATCCTTGAATATATCTCCTTATAGCCTCTTTTGTTCAATCTTACGCCTCTTTTTATGCGTTTTTCCATGTAATCGGTAGAACATAGCACTATCCCGCAATGGTCTTCCAATTGGTTATATAGCGAGATAAAAAAGTACAGCACCGTATCGTTCAGTTTGTCCGCTTCGTCAAGTACGATTATAGCTTTGTCGCTATGCAATAATCCGTCTATCACTTCGCTCATCATTTCGCCTATCGTTCCCGAATAGTCTTTACCCATCGTCTTTAATAGTTCCGCAAGGAAATATTTTCTATTCCAATATTCGGAACAAGACAGGTTAAAAACATTCTCTGTTGTCTTTGCGAACGTCTTTATCGCTTCCGTCTTTCCGCAACCCGCTTCGCCTTTGATTGCCACCACAAGGCTGTTACTTTTCACATCGTTTAAGATATTAGTGATACGCTTAAAACCTCTTGTCTCCACTACGTTCCATTCCTTACCGTCATATCCTATCCCTGCCGATATTTTGCGGAACATCTCATCAGAGATATTGGCAAGATTGCCGTTCAATATCTGATTAACCGTTGCCACCGACACGCCTATCGTCTTCGACGCTTTGTTTTGACTTCCTATATGTTCGCAGTACTCCTGCAACTTACCGATAATTATTTTCTTCTCTATTTCTGTCATTTTTATATTGTTTTTATATTATTTATAAACCCTTTTAATACCCTTTTAACACCTTATCAATAAAGGTCTGCCAAACTTTCCTCTTCCTCTTCCTCTTTTCTTGAAAAATCCACAGGCTTGCAATCAATAGCCTTTATCTCCTCATCTGTTATCCTGTTTTCATTCCTGCGGTTCTTATGTTGTCCGTCGCTGTCGGTTATTAGCATCTTGCAAAGTGTCTCGTCCAATTTCCCGCTGTTACGCAATAATAGTTCTTTCGTTTTCTGCTGTGCGGAACATAAAGCCTCCGTAACGTGTGCCTCTATGCTCTTGTTAAAGTCAAATACCCTCTGTAATTCGTCGCTATCACCCGCCTGTCTATCTGCCAACGCCATAGGCTGAATATATTTCTCTTCCAACATATATTGTCTTGTTCCATCGCTATTGACCGCTAACACTTTGCTTAAATCTTCCGTGTCGTATTTTATCGTCCAGTCCTCGTATGAGAACCTGCGAAAATCCAAATCAAAACAGTCGTAATGATGTTTTTCACCATCTATGGTAATGTTCAGCCCGTTACCCTCCAATTTGTTCGTGTTACCCGTTACGCTTCCGAACTGCAACAGATACTGTCTTTCGCTCATCTTGATTTTCTTGCTTTTCTCCAATCTTGCAAAACCTTTTACAAAATCGCTTTGCTTAATCTTGCGTTCTTGCTCTATAATATTTGCTATCTGCTCCGCACATTCCTCTTCTGTCGGGAACATCTTTTTAAGTGCTTGCGGTATATCGCTATTCGGCTGCAACTCTTCGTTGCTCGTTACTCCGTAACCGCTCCAATTCGGCATAAAATGGCAGTAATTATCATTCAAATATTTGAAATAAGGCTCTATTATCTTCGCTTTCGCATTATGTGCTCTTGCAGGTACATAGTTCGCTGTGATGGATTGATACACTTCTTTCATTTTCTTAATCCCGTATCTGTCGCTTTGAAACTCATTAACCATATACCTCTCTCCGAACAATGCTTTTGTGTGATTTACAGCGTCTTTCAACGCTCTGCGTATCATCGTCGGGTTCTCGTATTCGTCTATGGAATAGCCAACAGGGTACTTGTTGTTCGCATCCAATATCACGCACACCGTTAGTCTGTTGTGATATGTCGTAACATTATGCCCTTTCTTATTCTCCGTCGTCTTCTGATACAGCAGTTCCACATCCCAACTGTCGGCTGTCCAGTATAACATCGGTAGTGTCGGTTTGCTTCTCTTTGCCTGCATCGTCTTATATGCTCGGAACTTGTTAGCCCCATATCTTCCCGCATAACTCTCCAACTCGTATTTCTCTCTCCATACCGCAATAGCACTCTCCGTTATCGCTTTCCAGCCCATTTGCATAGCGACTTCATTATATATCATCGCTATTTGACTGTTTTGCAAATTTCTGCGGTCGCCTAAAAGTGTCAAAATAATGCTCTCTTTCTCTTCGTTATCCACTTTTCTGCTGTTCTTGTTCATAAACTTATTATTTATAAGTGTTTTGTATCCCTCTTTCTGATACTCATTATATTTTTTCTGCAACCTCATTTTGTCGCTCGGCAGAGAATGAGGCATTTGCTCTTGTAATTCAGGCAGTTTCTTTGAAACACTCTCCCAAAAATCACCTTTCTTTATCCTTGTTCCCGAAGTTCTCGCCCTCATCTCGCAACTTGCTTGGTATATCTCTTTGCAACGGTTCAAGATTGATGCGTTATTCACGTATTCCTCCTGCTTCTCAGTCGGCAGATGTCGTCCGTCATCAAGGATAAACTCCGCAAAGTAATTCACCGCTTGCATATCGGTATTTATGCTCTCCACATCCAGCAATCCTGCACTCTTCACTTGCTGCTCTTCGCCAAACTTCTCTTTTATCGCTTTGCGGTATTTCGGCGGAAAACTCCTAACATCATACAATGCTTCCGTATCTCTACAAGCACGGCGAAGACGGATGATTGTGCCACGATACACATTGATATTTAGTGTGCTTAATGATATTATATCCGCTATATCATTATAACTTACCGCTTGTATTCCGTTGAAGTATTCCATTATTAATTACCTCCTTTAATCTACCTTAACTCCCTTAAAATCCTTGATTGCCATATATCTTATTTTCCTTGCAAGGTCGCTCTCTACCTTGAATTGCAACGCAAGTCCCACTTGTCTGTCGCTACAACCAAACAACTTCGCTATCTTCTTTTTAACTCCGTGTTTTACCAATATTTCCATATCTCTTTACTTGTTTTTTCTCGCACCCATTACGGCTCTGCCATAATTCCCTGTGCGGGTTCGCACCGGTGGGCGGACTTGAACCGCCCTTTTTCGGATTTTTTTTTCGTTTATCCACTTTCGGCTAACCTGCCACCGGCTTCGGCTAACCCCGATTAGAAATAAATAACATAAATAATTAAAAACATTAAACTACTTCTACTTCTCCAATGGTTACATCCATTCCTCTTGCCTGTAACCAATTAATCATCTCGCTCACCTTCTCGAATGCCACTACCTCTTTGCCATTCTCCACAACCACCCATTGGTCGTTAGTAAATCTCACTTTCTTTTCCATTTCTTTTTCCTCCTGTTATTTTTTGTTATTAATTCTTTTTCTTTTTTTCAAAGGATTGGGGAAAATCCCCAATCCTTGCCTACTTATTGAGCTATGTATGTGGTATAGGGATACTCTTTATTTACATGTATTTTCTACAAATTCTTCTTTTTCAATAAAAAATTTACAATATCTACCTTGTCCGTAGTAGGCATCAAGATTTGTATCGTAATAGTTGAATATTAATGTTATTATTCTCACGCCTTCTTCGTCGTAACAATCAACAGCACCCCACCAGTTCTCTTTCTTTTCTCTTACAACAATCGTCACTACTTCTTTTTTGAAAAATCGTTTAACATAATCTCTGTAATTAATTACCTCTTCTTTGTTGTCTTTTCTAATTTTTCTCTTTGCAATCATTTCTTTTTCCTCCTGTTATTTTTTAGTTATTATTATTTTTCGTAATTTTGTAGTGCATTTCATTTTTGAATTGCTTTGCAAAAATACAACGCATTTTGCAAAAAATAAAACGCAAATTGCAAAAAATTAAATTTATTTTTTAAGATTATGGATAAGACTTTAATATTAAACAGATTAAAAAAAGCAAAAAAAATTACATCTGATACGCAATTTGCAAAAATTTTAGGTATAAAACCGAGTACTTTGAGTTCTTGGAAACAGCGAAATTCAATAGATTTTGAAAAAATTTTTGCAAATTGCGAAGAAATATCTATTGATTGGTTATTAACCGGTGAGGGAAATATGCTAAAAAACTCTAATAATCCACCTCAAAAAGCCATTAACGTTGCTCCTGATGACACGCCAACCTCCACCAATGACGTTAAAAAAGTAACTTTGCCGCTTATTCCGATAGATGCCATTGCTGGCGTTCCTTCGGGCGATTTTACGGGTGTAACGTTTGCTATGTGCGACCAATACACTATTCCTGAGTTTGCCGCACGTGGTGCGGAATTTCTTATCCGTGTCAGTGGTTCTTCTATGTACCCCAAATATTCCAACGGAGATATTCTTGCCTGCAAGCGTATTAACGACATTATTTTCTTTCAGTGGGGCAAGGTGTATGTAATTGACTCTTCGCAAGGTTCATTGGTTAAACGCATTTTTGAGGACAAAACCAATCCCGACAATATTATTTGCGTATCCGATAACAAAGAGAACTACCCGCCTTTTACACTTCCTAAATCCGATATTCGCTCACTCTCTCTCGTTATAGGTGTTATCCGTTTAGAATAATACATATATAATAAAAGAGCATAGCCGTCAGCGAAAAGTGTCGCACCGCTTATAAATTTGAGCATTAGTGGTATTGCTCCAACGTAGCGAAGCGTGGCGGAGAAATGCCGCTAAGACGAGAATTTCTCAGCGGTAGTCATTGGCAATCCCTCGCTTAACGAAAGCGCCCGACCTTTCCGTCTCTCATCGCTTTTGGTTCTTTTACGCCTAAAAGAACGCTTCTTTTGTTTCGTTTTCTTATAAAGAAAATGAACGGTGCGAGCCGCACAGCCAATTCATAGCCGTAAAAAAATAGAATATAACAATAAGAGAGTGGCGAACTTTTCCGCCACTCTCTTAAACCCTCGCTTCTCAGCGATGTCATCGTTCAATTCTTATCACTTTCACTTTTTTTGTTGCCGAGCGGGACTCGAACCCGCGTTTCTTTCTACCTCCTCCTCCGAACCTCCAAGCCCTTATAAAAGCGTTCTCTCCCATTGAACTATTCGGCAAAATAACATAAAAAATAACAGAAATATTTTTTCTTCTTTCTTTTTTCTTTCTTTTTTTTCTCTTTTTTTTCTGATTGCAAAATTACGCCTTTTCTCTTTACACTATTGTTTTTCAGTCTTTTATTTAATATTTTCACTGTTTTTCCACCTGCAAAAGTACCCCCTTTACTCCGTTTTTTTCGCCATTTTCGGGGCTAAAAACTACAAAAGTACCCCCTTTACTGCCAATTCTAAAACACCAAAATGTAATACCATTGTAATACCATTGTAATACCATAATTCATTTATGAATTATTTTTACTGTTTTTTCTGCTACTTTTTTTTCTTTCTTCTTCCGCCGCTGATGGCGACGACTCCGCCCCTTTCCCCGTTCTCCGATATGCACAATAAAAATGGGCGTAAAGCCTTATAATATCCGCTTTTACGCCCCTTTATAGGGTATTATTAAACCCTCTTAAACCAATCTTCAACCTCTCCTTAAAAAGGTTATTAAAACCGCCCCTAAAAATTCAACCAAAATTCAACCAAAATTCAACCTTCTTCACCTTTTTTTGCTTTTCGTTTTCCACTCCCATTCCTTAAAAAATCAATACAACCCGCTAAAAATCAACAATTCTCCGCAAAAATATATTCTTCCTTATTTTTTGCTTTTCGTTTTCTGCCCCATAAATTTTTCAAAAGACTAAATAAAAAGAAGGTGTCGCAATCCAATTAATCATTGCGACACCTTAATTTTTGTGTTCATCTTTAATCAAAAATATCCTTAAACAAACTACTCTTCGTTCGCTTATCTTTTGATTAAGTTCTCATACATTAATTCAAATACAAGTTAAAATCTTTCGGATATTTAACAGTGTAAGAGAATTTCAACTCTTTGGTTTCTTTTGGTTGCAAGTACAAATTCCATTTAATGATACCAGTGTTGGCATTCAAGTTACCATCGCCTTTATCCACATTGGTAATTTTTATATCAGCGTTCTGCGAAATAGGAACTTGGTCTTTGATTTCCAAATCAATTACGCTGTTTTTTGTATTCTTAACATGCAAAGTAACGGTAACCGTTTCCTCTACGTTTGAAGACAAAAAGCCTTTATCCGGCGAGGATTTTCTTACCTTTCTTGAAATCTTGACATTATTATCCTCGCCCGCTGAGAATTTCATTGTATCCTTGGTTGAATTGGTATTGACAAAAGATTTGGCGATATATTTGCCGTTTAAGAAAATATCACAAGCAACGTTTTGCAAAGCCAAATCCTCCCAATCAGGCAACAATGCCGTGTAATAAACCTTCTCTATGGCTTTCGGAGTTGCAAAATGCTTAAACAAAACCTTAGTGGTATCAAACGTTAATGGTATTGTCTGAGGCTTATCATTGGAACTTATCGATTGTTTGGTTGTCAAAGTATATTCTCTACTCAACGTAAGATTTTCAACAGCCGAACCGCTTGCCAAAGCAACGTCTTCCATAGCACCATAATCCGCACTAACCTCCCTTTCTTCTACAACAGCAAGAGTATTATTGGAAAGCATAGCATGTTTGGCTTTCATAGTCGCTCTCGGTTGGTATTGAGGAGCAGCATTCAAGTACCAAGTGTATAGTTCAGCATCCTCGCCCGCATAACCTGCCTCGTTGGTAGAGAAAACGATGTCGCAATCTTTCCAATTCTCGTTGGTATTTTGCGAAACATTGGTTTTAAGATTGAAAATGGCTTGATTCATATTCTCGTCCAACATAACATTATAATTATAACTGCTTGCAACCGAATAAACCAAATAATCGTAATGCAATGTTGCGGTCATATTTCTATTGGAATAGATGCTAACGACTATATTCTTGGATTTGGTTGTCAGTTTGCAATTGCCATTATGCTGACGTACAAGATTTTCCAACTCATCTTCCTTTTGATTTCTCACAAACTGCAATTCATCGTTTTCTTTTCTCGTGGTAAGAATAAGATTATTGAGTTTAAGAATTTCTTCTCTTTGAAAATCAAACTGAGTCTTAATAGTCTTAACAGTATCTATCGCCTGAGTGTTTTTTATGGCTTTCATATTGTTCAAAGCCGTCAATTGCTGATTGTAAGTATTGATAAGAGTGTTGTTATCATTGATTTTCTTGTTTGTTTTCTCCAATTTATCTTTCAAAGCATTGATTTGAGAAAGTACGTTTTGGGAAAAAGTTTCACTTGCTGCTTGATTGAATGATTGGGATATATCTTTGACATTTACCGAAGTAATGAAAAAATCTTCTTGTTGGGAAAAATGCAGATTATCTTTACTGAAAGTTGTGGCGTTGTCAGTGATTATAAATTTGTTATCTCCTTTTACAAGATTGACTTTCGCCGATTTTTCCACAAGTGCGCTGTTAGGATAAACGGTAACCTTTTCCAATTTGCTTTTTACTTCATTTTGGGCATTCAATGTGATAAAAGAAAATATCACTGTCGCCATTAAAATTATTTTTTTCATAGTTTTTGCGTTGTTTTTTGTGTTCTAAAAATTATTATTTATCTAAACCGTGCAACCAAATCGGTGTTTTACAACTTTTGTGCCAAACCCGAACAAAAAACATTTCCATAATAAAAAGTCCGACTAAAATATAATCCAAAAATTATTTTAGTCGAACTTAAATAGATAGATAAATTTTGTTATTTTACAATAGTTTGCATATTTTAACAAAACTAATCATCATATTCATACCAGCATTCGCTCTTTTTTGCCGCCATATATACATAGTATGTAATATTTTCATCAGCTGTATTTACCGCAACAGTCATACATTGGCATCCATACCCATTCCATGAGTTTCCATCTATTATTTTAGAAGATACATCGTATAATTCATGCATACCTTTTTCGCTATATTCTCCAAATAATACGACAGCTGTTTTCAGACTATTTGCTTTTGCTATCTTATCCTTATATACTCCCACAACCAGAGAATCTTTAACTACAATATAGACATCCTTAAAAGAAGGTTCTAATTTTAATGCATGATATGTCCCGTCAGGAACCGGTACAATAATTTTACTTTTGTTCATAGCACACGAACTTAGAAAAATTGCTATTAACACCAATATCAAATGTAAATATTTCATATTTCTAAATTTTTATTAAAATAAAATTTCTAAACATAATTTACCGATAGTATTTGATAAAATACTGAAATTAGCCTACTAAGTGTATAAATAAATTCTGAAAGGAATTTGCAAAGTGTTCATAATCCACTGCAAACTTAGTAGGCAACTGAAATAAAGTCGTTTTTCCCGATTAAAAAAATATATTCCGAAGCATACATCCAAACAGAACCGCACAAGCAAAACATCTGCGATGCTTGTGCATCATCATAAAAAACATTTACTTTGGAATGTAAAACATCAATAGTATTAAAATTATTCATTTACTGCCATTTTTAGTTACTTTTATTTTGCAAATAATAAAAATAAAATGAAACTGCAATATATTTGTTTATTTTTTCAAAAAAAAGTTAAAAACAAACAACCAAAAGCGTTTTATTTTTTGTCCGTATAATTTGCATACATATAATGAATTTATGGGTTACTGCCGACAATATTCAAAATAAATTTATTACTTTTGCAGGGATTTATTCGCATAAAAAGCAAAAATAACGCACAATCAAAAGAAATTGTTATGTATATCGTTGATGACAAAGCCGAAAAAATAGAGATACTTTCTCGTTATCGCAAACTGATGAAAATTGTTTGGAACAGCGCATCGAAAGAAGAGTTGTTGATGATACGCAAGGCTTTTACCGTTGCTGTCAATGCTCACGAGGGGGCAAGGCGAAAATCGGGAGAACCATATATCTATCACCCGTTGGAAGTTGCGAGAATTGCGGGAGAAGACCTTTCTTTGGGGCCAACGGCAATCGTTTGTGCATTGCTACACGATGTTGTCGAAGATACGGAATATACATTGGAGGATATAAAGAATATCTTTAATGAAAAAGTAGCCTTTATCGTCGATGGACTAACGAAAATCAAAGATGTATATGACCATAACTCCCAATCAATCCAAAGCGAGACGTTTAGAAAACTTTTGATTGCGATGGGCGATGATGTGCGAGTGATTTTAATAAAACTCTGCGACCGACTGCACAATATGAGAACGCTTGATGCTATGAAACCCGCCAAACAACTCAAAATAGCAAGCGAGACACAATTCCTTTACGTGCCGTTGGCTCACAGACTCGGACTTTATGCTTTCAAACAAGAATTGGAAGACCTCTCAACGAAATACTTAAACCCTGCCGCTTACAATGAAATATGTACAAAACTGCAAGATACAAAAGAAGAGAGGGAATCCTTTGTCAGAGAATTTTGCGAGCCTATCAAAAAAGTTTTGAAAGAAAAAAACTACGATTTTACCATTTCTTCAAGGGTTAAAAGCATTACTTCCATTATCGGAAAGATTGAAAAGAAAGGCGTTAAGTTTGAAGAAATCTACGATATATTTGCAATACGTATCATATTGAATGTTCCTCAGGATTATGAAAAAGAAGCGTGTTTCGGGGTATATAGTATCATTTCTTCTATGTATCAGCAACGAAAAGATAGATTCAGAGACTGGCTTACCACCCCTAAAAACAATGGCTACGAGGCACTGCACACAACGGTTATGAGCAAACAAGGCAAATGGGTGGAAATTCAGATACGCAGCAAACGTATGGACGAGATTGCCGAGACGGGTCTTGCGGCTCATTACAAGTATAAAGAAGTCAAAGAGGGGGAATTAGACGAGAATTTGGATAATTGGCTTAGTAAGATACGCACTCTGTTGGATAATCAAAACACAACGGCTGTGGATTTCGTTAATGATTTCAAGATGAATATTGTTACCGATGAGATAACCGTATTTACGCCAAAAGGTAAGAGTATATTGCTTCCGTTCAATAGCAGTGTATTGGATTTTGCGTTTAATATAGATACGGATTTGGGATTGAACTGCATTGGTGCGAAAGTCAATTACAAGGTAGTCCCTATCGATTATCGTTTGCATAGTGCCGACCAAGTGGAGATTATTACTTCGAGAATTGCTCACCCCGAAGAAAAATGGCTGCAATATGTTCGCTCTCCAAAAGCAATAAAAGAGATAAAACATTATGTGGATACCTACAAACAGGGCTTTACCGATGCCGGAAGGGAGAACTTAAAGAAAAAGTTTTCAAGCCTTAAAATCGATTGGAATGATGAAAATCTGCAACGTTTGATAAAAAACGCAAATGCAAAAGATTTAACCGATTTGTTTTATAAAGCATTCTATGAAGAGATTACCGACAATATGATAAAATCCTGTGAAGATAAAACCAACGATAATTCTTCCTGGATATTCTTGCGTAATCCTTTCAAAAAGAAAAATAAAACCGAACTAACGCTGAGAGAACAGATAGCCGCCCAGATACAAGAAAATCCTGAGCAGTTATTGATGAAACAAGATATTGATAAACTACCATACCGCACTGCTGAATGTTGCAATCCTTTACCGGGCGATGATGTGGTGGGACTTATCCGCGAGGGAGCAATTGAAGTGCATCGTACTTCTTGCAAACACGCCGTTGATGAAATGAGCAAATACGGACATCACATTGTAAAAGCCAAGTGGAGAGAAAATGAAAAAATATCTTTCCTTGCGGGTATCAAAATCAAAGGTATCGACCGCAAAGGACTTTTGCAAGAAATGGCAAGAGTTATCAGTGATGTGTGGAATATCAATATACGTTCCTTGGCAATGGAAAGTAGTGAGGGAACTTTTGAAGGTACAATGATGGTTTATATTTCAAACACCGACAACCTTTCCAATCTTATGGAAAACATTTCCAAGATAGAAGGCATAGAGAGTGTAGTTAGAATTTAATAGAAGCCTTTGTTTATTTTTGTGATTGCAGTATGCACTTTGTTAATGTTAAGAATATTTTGACTGCTGCCTATAACGGAATGAATATTTATAGAGGTTGCACACACGGTTGTGTATATTGCGACACGAGAAGCGCCTGTTATGGTTTTAATCACGCTATGAAAGACGTGGAAGTCAAACAAAATGCAGCTGAATTGTTAGATAAAAATTCTTAAACACAAACTTCTTTTATCATTTCTATTTTTTTACATCGTTATCAATCTTTTCAAAAAACGTTTTTTTCAAAATATTTTTGCAGTCTTTCCATTCGATTGTGATTTCAGGCATACCATAAGCATACGCCGCAATCTCATATTGCTGATATATGAACGTCAATCCGTCTTTTGTGAAATAAGGTTCTGTTTGCGGCAAAATAATATTTTCTCTGTCGAACAAAAGTTCTCTCATATCATTCTCTGTTTTCACTTCAAAGTATTTGATAAGACCTTGTATGATATAATTCTTTAATATCGCGGTATCCTCAATCATATCACCCAAAACATATTTCTTTCCTGTGTTGTTATCAAAAACAGAAGTCAAAACAATTGTCGAACCATGCGCTCCACCGGTATAAATATAGTTTGTGTTTATCATACTTGTAATATTCTTTCCCAAGAATGTTACTTTCACTTCGTCTTCACAACCAAAGGACGCCGAACTTATCGAAATCAATTCTTCAATATCCTTTTTGCTCGGCATTCTTTTAGTCATATAATACTTGGCAACGGCTTTGGCATCATTCTTATCTCCATTAAAGATTTTTATTTCTCCATTCTCAACAAAAGGATTATTATTCAAAATCGTATATATCCACATCCTTACCGAGTCGATATAAGCCGCATTACCCTTAACAGGATACGCCAAAGAGATTTTATTCTCAAAGCCCTTTCCTGCTATTGAATCATTAACGGTTACAAACTCTATGTGATTGGTTTCATTATTCGTTTCATCGGTTAACGTATTCGTTTTTTCCGTCTTACTACAAGAAACAATCATCAATGAACCCATAACGATAAGTCCTAAAATCAGTGCCGTAAATTTTGTTATTTTCATATCCATAAATGTTTTAATTGCTGCAAAATTAGAAAATAGTTCGGAGTTGTCGCAATAAAAAATATATTTTTTCATAATTTTGCCGAAATTTTAATTATTGCCAAAATGAAAAGACTGTTTTTTACAATTATAACTATATGCTGCTTTTTGAATGTTTATTCTCAAAAAGCGCAAGACTACATTCAACGAGCCAATGAGGGCAGTGCAATAAGCCAATACAATTTAGGTGTTTGTTATGACGACGGTTTGGGTATTGAAGTCGATAAACAACAAGCCGTATATTGGTTGGAAAAAGCCGCCTTGCAAGATCACCCGAAGGCTATGTACAATCTCGGAGTGCATTACTTCAATGGCGATGGCGTTGATACCAACCAATATCTTGCCGTTATGTGGTACGAAAAGGCTGCCGAAAAAGGCGTTGTTGAGGCTATGTTAAATCTTGGCAATTGCTTAAAAGACTCTATCGGTGGTGTAAAAGACTATAAAAAAGCGGTCAAATGGCTTACCAAAGCACACGAAAACGGCAATAAATATGCTGCTTTAAGTCTCGGATATTGTTATTTTGACGGTCTTGGGGTAAGAACTAACGCCGACAAGGCTTGCAAATTATGGCAGGAGGCTGCTGAAAACGGTATAGCCGAAGCCCAATACAATCTTGCAACCTGCTACGAAGAGGGCATCGGTGTTGAAAAAGATATTATCCAAAGCGTGTATTGGTACACCCAATCCTCACAAAACGGCTACCAACAAGCTACAGACAGATTGAAAGCATTCAAAAAGAAACATAAGTAATAAAAAAAGGTTCATCCGACATTTCGAGTGATACAGCAGTCATGCAGTGCATACAGTCTTAGTTCAAAATATCGTTGATCCCTAAAGC
>OMYR01000064.1 GCA_900315335.1 uncultured Bacteroidales bacterium | reverse complement strand
ATACTCGCAGAAGTCATAGACACAAACTAATGGATATAGACTGAAGGACAAATACAGTCAAAAATGCACAAATGCTTCACGTTTGCCCGTTTAAGAACATTAAAAATGTTAAATATTTATCTTTTTAGGCTTCTACAGAATTCTCGCCATCATCTTTCTACCTTTTAAGCCATAAACAGTTGATATAAAGCTGTTTACAAATACGTTTTATGTATTTATTTTATTATGATATGGAATCGAAATACGCCACAACTATAAAAGAGCAAATACAATTACTCAAAAGTAGAAATATGATTATTTCCGACGAAGCAAAAGCAGAGGAGATATTGTCTGATGTCGGATATTATAGATTAGGACTTTATTGGTTTCCATTTGAGAAAGATAATAAAAGTAAAAATCGAAAACATACGTTCCTGCCTGATACACATTTTGATGATATAATAAAATTGTATTATTTTGACCAAGATTTAAGAAATTGCATCGCAAAATATTTGTTTAGGATAGAAGTCGATTTCAAAACAAACCTTGTATATACAGTATCCAACCATTACAAGGATAATCCCATTTGGTTTGCTGATGATAGATGTGTAAAAAAGGATTTCATCGAAAATCAATTTAATTGTATCTATGACAGAATAAAAAGTAATTACACCGTCATAAAAAAACACCACGATAAATATAGAAATGACAGATTTGCCCCGGCATGGAAAACAATTTTTCAGTGTGTATCTTTGTACCACTGAGTTTGGTTGTAGGTTTGCGCTTTGCTGTTGGTACTCGGTTCGGAGGTGGTTATGCCCGAATAGTTTTTTATCGGGACAACACCATAAGTTGCAGAATAAAAACTTTCCGTATGTACTTTGTAAGGGACAACCCTGTTTATCTGCTGAGTAAATTGCGCGAAACAATCGTCATTTTGACCGCATAACGCTTTGACATAATCGCCGTAATCGTAAAACAAAACAGGATTATATCCGTCCATACGTTGCATATTGCCTTGCTGCGTCGAGTCGAACCTATGATGCCCGTTTATCTTCTTCATCAGTGCCGCCAAACTGTCCAACTCCCCGCAATCTATAACCGCCAACGTCCCGAAAGGGTCTTCGTACGAAGAATAAAAATCATAAAATGCCTTGCAGATTGCTCCGTAATCGGGATTTTCCGCAAACAGATATTTGCCCATTTCACGATAAGGCATACCTATCGCCATAACTTCGGTGGGACTGGCTATTATATGCTTGGTTACATTTCGCAACTCGTATGCAGCCTCCAACGAAGACATATAACAACCGCTGAACAATATATATTCCATAAATAAGCCGCAAGCGGCAATACTGCCCGCAAGAGTAGATATATCGGTCTGATATTCGGGATAAAGTCCGCCGAAAAAACGACTGTCTGCCGAACAATCATAACCGCCACGACTATGCGCCGCGTTTAGTTCTTGTGATTTGTCGGCGGCAGCGGGCAACCAACCCATACCGTGAGAACCTATAATCATAGCATAACTTTCGGCAGGGGCAAATCGCTTCACATCGTTAAGAATTGAAGTAATAACTGACTGTGTTGTATATTGTGGATTGGTGTATGTCTTCAAAACCGAACGGCGAGTAGTCCCGTCTTTGCAGACTATCTCGAATATTTGTGCCTCCGTGGCACTTGTCGCAAGAAAAACCAAAACCTTACCTCCATTTGTCCCCGAAGTTTTTATGACTTGCTCAATATCGAAGATATTGTCATAGAAATAGTTTGTCAAATTATTCGTCCAAGGAAAATAAACAAAGGTGGTGCGTTCCACCCGTTCGGGTTTATCATCACCATTACAGGCAGCAAAGAAGCAAACACTCAAAAACAAAAAGCAAAAAGCCTTTGCCAACGATTGATATTTTCGTTTGCAAAGGCAAAGTATATTATAATATGAAACAAACATTTTTATTTATTTCGTACTGCACGAACTTTATGTAAATCCATTCTCGGTGTGCTTAATACTGAAACGTTCCACGAATAAGCATTTTCATGGTCATTGATAGCCGTTGAAGTCCAATATTGACCATTTAAGCCTGTTACACCAGAGAATTCACCGCTTGCAGGAAGATACCATTTGATATCGGCTTCCTCAGGACTGACAACATACGTTGTATTTGTTAAATCCTCTCTTACGACTATATCAAAAGCATTCAATTTAATCGCATACAGAGCTGCAAAATTATTGGTAGCCTCATTCGAACCAGTTTCACTTTCAACATCATAGCCTCTGTCTAATAAATCCTGTTCTCCGTCAAAAGTTGTAAAACCGACACCACTATGCAAATTCCATGTGTTCAACAAACCATTGTCTGTTGCTAATGCCGACGTTACCACATCAGACATTTCTTTATAATCAATTGTAACTCTCACCGTACCTCCATCTCGAGAAACATTTACATATTTTACCGTTTTAGGATTTAAAAAATTCGTATTATCAGACGCAACAAACACCCATTTAGATAGCCACGCACTAAACGCAGCTGCAACAGTTGCACCAAATCCGCTAAACGCTCTTTTATACGTAACTTTTCTGTCCCACTTAAATCCATAAGGGAGTGTAAGGTTTTCTTCAATAACTTCCCAGCCTATATTCCCTATCCATTGCGGGCATTTCTGAACAATATCAATGGTTGTAACATCCTTGCCGCCCGTATTTAAGGTAAGCGTTACAGTACGGTCTGCCGTTGAATTATTCTCCTCAAAAAACAAATACAATTCTACCTCTCCGCTGCTAGTTTTAGTCAAAGTTTTTTCACGTTCAACAGGCACGCTCTCCGAACTGCAATATGAAGAATAAGCTTCTGACTTCTTCAACCAATAACCATTCTTCTCGTATGTAGTCAAAGCAGATTTGATTGTTACCCAATCTTGATTAGATTTGATTATCCAATTACCTGTTATTTTATCGGCTTTTACTTTTATAGGAATAATATCATAGTGAGCATCCACTTCTGTCGGAGGATTGACAAATTCCAACTCATATTCCGGAGTGATGGAAAGTTTATACGTAACGGTTTTACCCATTGGCCACTCCTGTCCGCTAATAGAAGCAGTAAGAGTACGCTCCGTATTATCAGGGCGAACAAAAACAACTTCAACTTGTGCAGTTGCACCCAATGTCTGTGGTAACATCATAAAAGTAGCCTCGCCTGCGATTATGTTTGTGCCGTCAGTTTCGCTACCCGTAGTATTATAATTTAATGTCTGTGTAAAATTCTTTGTGTCATTAGCAAGAGTCCAAATACCGCTGCTCATATCATAAGTGCCGCTGTTCTTTACCCCTTTAATGGCTACACTTTTGATTGTCCCAGGCTGCATCTGACTGCCTACAACGAATTTAACGGCAGAGAGGATATGCTTAAAATTAAGAGCAAGAGTTGTATTCTTATCTCCCGGAACATTTTCGTATTTGGCAACAAGAATATCTTTTTGGTCGGCGGCAGCATCGGGAACAGTGTATTTAAGTTCTTTTGTGTCTGGTTTTGTAGGCGGTGTAAGTCCTTTTGCATCTATGGGAGCCCAAGCATAGAAACTAAATTGATAGTCGCTGCCGGGCCAGTAATATAGTATATCGGTTCTCCAAGTACCTTCGCCGTCATTAGTTGCATTCTGATTCATAAAGAAATTAGATAAGCCGCTCGGCTTATCAATATATGCTAATACATGGAATTTGTCGTAGAAATTATTTATACCTGTTACAGGAGTGCCGCGGGTGAAACGTCTTCTTTCGCTATTGTTTGATACGTTGATGCCGTCCGAAACTATGGTGCGGACACAAAGAGTGTCCTTAGAGTTTTTGGAACGCAATACGAAACGGTTTGCCGTATATTCGTTTGCATTTCCGCTTTTCTGCACCCCTTTGTCGGAGGATACGAAACAAATATAATCACATGGCTGCTCGATACTATTTTTTTCGAGTTCCTCGTTATTACAGCCCACCAACAGCAGAGTTGTCAGTACCGCCAATACACTTGTTTTTATTATACCTATGTTTTTCATATATTAAGTATATTTTCTTTTCTTGTTTCTTTGTCGGAGTCTCGCTGCTCCGCTCTCTTTGTGAGCGTAAGGGGACATTCAACCCCTTACGCCCTGTGCTTATTTTCTTTTTCCAAATTAATTCTTATTATAGAAAAGAATTATTCATTAGTAACAACCTCAATATCTGTAGCATTTGCTTCCCAGGGTTCAACACCAACAGTAAATTTAATAGGAACCAAGTCGCCAGCAGCTTGTGAACCGATTGAAAGCATGATAGCATAAGCATTTCCTTGATTCAAATTATTTTCAGCAAGACTTAAACTAAATTCTTTTACATATTCAATAGGTGTAGTATATACTGCCGTACCGCCATTTTCATCTCCACTAACAAGTTGTTTTACAGAGAACGTAACTCTAATAGTATAGCCTGCGGCACCAGGGAAAACGAACTTCACTTCACTGGAAACACCAATAGCGTCACCTGGGATAAGCACCTTATTACTAAGATCATCACCATCATTCGCTACGCTACCGTTAGATGGACTTTGTTGTTTGATAAATTGTAAATCGTATGACTCAGTTTTTCCTCCCCATTTTCCGGTAACATATTTTTCTGTAATTGTTCCGGGAGTGATTGTTGCTTTTTTAGTACAGTTAAGAATTTCTATTTTTTTAATAGTAACTCTCATAGCAGAGTTATTATCAAAAGTATTTTTTGCTTTAAATCTTATTCTTGACAACAAGTGAACAAAATTCAAACCCACTGCCGTAAAATCATCAGGAGTGGTTACTGTTTTTTCAGCAGATCTTGCATAAACAAGGTCTTTTGTACCATCGTTGGTGTATTCAATTGTACTTCCACCTACATTGGTAGTCATTGCTACGCCACTTTCACCATTTTTAGGATAAATTGCTTCAAATTGGTACTTATAACCTGTTTCCCAATATTTCAAAGGTGTATAACTACCATCTCCCTGTACAGTCTGTCCATCAAATAATAACTCTGCATTACCACCCGCTGTCGCAGTTCTCCAACCATATACATGGAAAGGTTGCATATTTTCATTGTTTATAATCTGTGTACGAGTAGCCTTTCCAACATAAGGAGAAAAACTGATGGCACCGTCTTTTTTTGCCATCTCTAACGTTTCATCTTGGTTACAGCCAGTAAGCATCGCTGCCGCAACCAAACCGATTAAAAAAATTTTTTTCATTTTTGTACTTTTTTTTAAGTGTTAATAATAATTTTCTAAAATATGTATTGAAACATCTTTTTACATTCATTTACATAGGAAGGTCTATCTCTTCTTCATCTCCCCAACCGCTGACATCTACATCAAAGCCCGAACCTCCGCCTTTTCCCTCTTCGTCGGTTATTTCAAGACCTTTGACAACAATAACACCGCCTTGCGGCTGAGCTGCAACCTGCCCTGTAATATCAAAGTCAAAAGATTTGGTTTTACCGTTTTTCAAACGAACCTCTAAGTTCAGACCATACAGACCGCTCTTGCCTGTCTTGGAATAATGCGTATTAGGAAAGCCCGGCACTCCGAACGAACGCACCGTTGCTTGCGCTCCGAAATCTTTTACTGTCGCATCAAACAAAACAGTAACAGCATCATCAGAAGTACTTCCGTTATGCAAATAGACCGAACCTGCCATACCAGCCATAGCACCACGTGCCAAAGCGATATACTCCGCTCCGTGAGAGAACTCATAACGTACAAGATAAGTATATACCAATGGGTGCATCGTTACAGGCAATAATGTAGGTTCAATCGTACGTTGCACCTCATAAGACTCCATATAATTACCATAAAGCATATCGGGAGGATTAACCGTAACTTCGCTCTTAGTCTCCATAAAAGGATTACCCATATATGAAGCACGCGTTCTTGTACGTGTTGTAGCCCTTGCCTTTACATAAGACTGCATACCGTCAAAGACTATATACTCGGAGTCATCGTTATAAAACAAAATGGAATGCACTCCGATAGGCATACGTACCTTTTGTCCCAATGGTGCAATATGTATCTCGTCATATTTACCCGCACTATTGTATATCTGTATCGCCAATCCCTCCGGTATATTAGGACGTAAAGCCTCGTAATCCACTCCAAACACTTGTCCGAAATCGGGATAATTCAACCAATCCGTACCTCCTTCATAAGGATATTGCCATTCTCTTTCGTATTGTACCTGTACCATTACGTCCGACTTAGGTGCGTGTTCGTCATGATTGAAACACAATTCTTTCTGCTCACAAGAAGAAAACAACATCACAAGAGCAGTTATCAGTAAAAGATAAGGTTTTATCGTTAGTATTCGTCTCATTTCACACCTCCTTTCATCTTGTTGGTGTTGCTGTTGCCAATAAGCCAAATCAACGAAACCTCTGCCTTAGTAGGGCCGAACCAATGACGTTTCTTAGTAGCCTCCCATACATAGTGGCCGTCCAAAGGAATATATTCGTAATAGTTTCCTCCCCAATAGCCAACGCCAAGATTGAAATCGATATTAAATCTGCGAGCAATCGGTAAAGAATAGCCATATTCAAATCCAAAAGCATAATTGGTATTCTCCCAAAGTGTTTTGCCCGGCTCACCGCCCAAATATCCTTTATCTCCCCATTCAATATCATAGATAAAGGCTTGACCATACACACCCAAATGATGACCGGTAAGCGGCTTTTCTTTGGCTTTCTTTCCGAACCAGTAACGTGCGAAAGCATCGCCACCATACACACGCCAATAATAATGACGTCTATCGTTATTCCACCAGCCATACATCCAATCAATACCGACAGATATGTTGTTGCCGGCATAAACCTCCAAGCCGATATTAGGAACCAATCCCAAATCGAAAAGCATATTAGTCTTTAACGCCATATACAAAGGATTACGGTATTTTAGGAATACAGTATCGTGGATATACAATGTATCGGTAATGAAAACAGTGTCGGTGTCTTTTAGCGAATCAATAAGATTACCAGTATCAGTAATCAGTGAAATAGTATCATTAACTGACGAAATAGTGTCTGTAACTAATTTCGTAGTTTGAGGTTTCATTCGCGAGGTTATGGAAACCATTCCTGCATAACGCACTTGCGGGAAGAAATGTTCAAGCATATAGTTCCACGTTCTACCGTAATTGTAATCCATAAGTCGTTTCTTACGGCTGTCGATTAACGCTCCGCGTTTGTCGTACGTAAATTCAGGAACATCTTTTAATATATGCAGCACATCCTTTTTATGCGGCATATTGGACGCCTCAACCAATTCGGCAAGCATATCCCATGCGATATAAGTTTCTTCATGGCGAGTGATAAGGCTGTCATCTATCTCAACACGCTCACGAATGTATTTTTCCAAAGCATTGCGACGATTCTTAGCTAAGCCTTGGTTTAATTTAGGGCCGCCCTCCGGCGAAGCCGAACCTCGAAAAGAAACCTCGGTCAATTCAACGGTAGAGTCCTGTTGAACATCTTTCAAAAAAGAAATAATCTCGGATAAACGCTTTGCATTATCGCCGAAGTTAGGATCTAACACCGTACGAGAAACACGGAAGCCTACATAAAACTCTTTACGAAATTCGTGATTGGTTGCCGATGTGTCAGAAATTACAACAGATGTTTGAGCGGTGAAATTTGTATCATTTTGAGCCTTCGCACATAAAGGTGCAAGCAATATAGTAACAGCAAGAACAACGCCTCTGAAAGCATTTACCTTAGAACACGAAATACCCCCCCCATAAAAATATTCGGGAGACGCTGCGACAATGTTCTAACGCTATTTAACTTTGTCTTCATTGCCGTCTCAATCAAATAGCTATTTAATTTATCAAAAAACATTATCGTAATGAATTAAAGAGAAAAACAAACTCTCAGCTGATTCCGAAATCCCCCCCCCCGTGTGGATTCGGACAAAATGAATCTGCCTAATGATTTTTGGTTTTCAATTAAATTTATCCTCATAATCAAAAATATTCCTACTATCACCACCCTCACATATCAGTTTGCAAAATTATAAAAGATTTTTTACCCGGCAAAGAATTTTTATTAAAATCTTCAAAAAAACAACACTATATCAACAAAAACATTTCTATACCTACATTTCTAAAATCTCTTTTCATTCAAAAAATTTCGATATTTCAAAGAAATTTTTCCTCATACTACGAAAAAAATTTGCCATTGTTTCAAAATTTTTCGTGCCGTACTGCTTTTTCAAATTGAATTTCAAAAGAGAAAAGTAATATCAATAAATAGGTTGTCGGCGTTAAATATTAAAAAAATAATGTTTAACACTAATTTTTTAGTTACCGTAACTAATTTATTAATGTTAAACACTAATTTGACAATAACAGTGTTTATTTTTTCAACGAAAGCCTCGCAAAAGAAATAAACGTGTTAAAAAAAAACGAGATTTTTAACATGAGAACAAGGTCGTGTTAAAAAAAACGAAATTTTTTAACATGAGAACAAGGTCGTGTTAAAAAAAACGAAATTTTTT
>OMYR01000040.1 GCA_900315335.1 uncultured Bacteroidales bacterium | reverse complement strand
TTTGCGATAAGTTGAGGGTGAAGTTTGCGATAAGTTGAACCACAACTTTGCGATAAGTTGAATTGCGTTTTCAAGCGTTTTAGACGAAAGTCTCAACGATTTGGACGAAAGCCTCAACGTTTTAGACAAAAACTTCAAGATACGGCTTATAAACTTCAAGTCGTATATACTATAAATCAAGCCTTTAATTATTAATATGTCGTTTTTGAAAATTGTCATCAAGGCAAAAATTTATTCTTAGCATTTTGCAATCTTTGTTGTCCAAATCCAAATTGTTAATTCTCTTTATTAAAACTTCGTTTTTCTCATTGGCAAACTACAAATAAAAAAGATATGCAGATAAACTCAAAGGAGATTATCTGCATACATTATATATAATATCAAAATTTCGCTATCGAAGTTGTGTTTTCAAAATTAATTCTTAAAATCTCCCTCCCGCTTATTTGTTAATAAGGACATCAGATTATTAAGTTCAATATTTTTTATGAAACTTTGCACTTCGTTATTGATATATTAATCAACGCCGGAACCGATTATGGGATTTTCGGTAATAACCATAACTCCGTCGCGGCTGAGTTCCATACGCGAATCTTTGTTTGCCATTGCCGAAAGTTGTTCGTCAAAATTCTCGTCCGTCGGATGTATTTTCTGAACTTCATCGACCTTACCGCTCTTCAAAAGTTCCCTTATACGCTCGATACGTTTTTGTTTGTTTTCGGTGTTTTCCACTATGTTCGCTCTGTTTTGCTGAACATTTGATGTGTTTAATGTGTCCCTAAGCGTCATGTGTTGGGTGGTCTGCGCTGTGTTCTCCGTCTTTTTGGTGTAAGGAGTAGGAGAATCAAAATCATCTTTCGAGACCGCAAACAAATCTGACATTGACGTTTTCGACATTACCGTGTATTCATCGTCTTTAATGGTATAATCCGGTTCTTTTTCCGTTGCGGCGAATTTGTCCAATATCGCTTGTTTGTCTTCTACATCTGTGTGTGAAATAGGATTTGTGTTATAAGAATTGTTTTGTTGAGGAGTAAAATCCTCTCCCAAGTTTATCTTGACCGTCTGCGTTTTAGGAGCTGGTTGTGGTGTAGGCTCCTTAACCTGCGTTAAAGTGATATCCAAAACATCTGTTTTTTCGGTTGCATTCTGTGTTGCAGGGCTTGTAGTTGGTTTTGGCTGCACGTCAGAAACAAAAGATTTGGTTTGAGTATTTACCGATGGTTTCTGAGAAACTATTTCAGGAGTGGGAGATACGTTCAAAACCTCCACTTTCGCGCTTTCCGTCTTTGTGCTAATGGATGAAAGCATACTTTTATTAGGGTATCTCTCCAAATCGTGATAAATTTCTTTATCCTCAAAGCCGGTTGCAACCAAAGTAACTGCAATCTTGTCTTCCAAAGTATCGTCAAAGCCCCAACCCCAAATCAAATCCACATCGTTGTTGCCGGTAATCTCGTTGATGTAATTGGTCATAGTGTCCAATTCCTCCATCTGCAAATGGTACTTCTCGTCGGAGGCGTAGGTAACATATAATAGTATGTTCTTAGTGTCAGCCAAGTTGTCATCGTTCAACAAGTCCGAAGTGGCAGCCGCTTCTATTGCCTTGTATGCACGCTCTTCGCCCTCACCGATACCGCTACCCATAAGGGCAACACCTGAATGGCTCATAACGGATTGAACATCTTTGAAATCGACGTGGATATATGCGTTGTTGGCGGTAATTATCTCGGCTATGCCTTTTGCGGCTGTGAATAATACATCGTTTGCCATATTGAATGCATTTAACATGGACATATTGCCTCTACCTCTTAGTTTATCTGTGTTGATAACGATAATGGAATCGACAATTTTCTTTAAGTTCTCAACACCGATTTTGGCCTGCTCTCTACGTTTTCTGCCCTCAAAACCGAATGGAGTTGTAACAACGGCAACAACAAGTATCTCATCCGTACCGCCATCAACCTCTATTTCTTTTGCAATCTTGGCTATCTCGGGAGCTGCTCCTGTGCCTGTACCACCTCCCATACCGGCTGCGATAAACAACATGTGGGTATTGTTATCTAAAACGGCTTTGATTTTATCTGCTGCTGCGATAGCCGCTTGTTGTCCTACCGTTGGGTCATTGCCTGCACCCAACTCTCTATCGCCAAGTTTGACTTTCGTGGCTACGGGCGACATATCCAAACTCTGTTTATCCGTGTTGCAGACTATGAAATCAACGCCGACGATACCTTTCTTGTACATATAATTAACGACATTGGTTCCGGCACCACCAACACCTATTACTTTTATATATGAACTCTGCTGATCCGTATCAGGAGTTATCTGAAAATCTCTATTATCTTCCATTGGCATTTTTTGTTTTTTTACATTCGCGTTTATAAAAGCAATAACCACGCTATATTTCAAGGTGTAAAATTACTATTATTTCAGCAATTGGAATGTTATTACTTTATATTTTTATAAACAGCAAATTGTTAATAAATCATTTAAGGTTTTATTTGTTTTTATTATCACACTATTCAACTCTCTCGTCCAATATCTTAGAAAAGAATTTAGCAATAGAATCAACCAAACGATTGCTGTTGTTTTTATCTTTCTTTTGTTTGCTTTTCTTATCTTTCTTCTTTTGTTTTTCTTCAACAATAGGCTGATTGTCGGTTTGTTCTTCTTTTATTTCTTCTTTTGGTTCAACATCGTCCGATGAATGATACTTTTGCTCAAACTCAAATCCCTTTATCACCAAACCAATACCTGTTGAATACATAGGGTCGCTGCACTCATCACTATTATCCGAAAGGAAAATTTCATCAGGATCGCCCACACGAGTTGAAATTCCCGTAATAAACTCCGTATATTGTGCTATATGTTTTAGTTTGCTTCCGCCCCCGGTTAAAACAATGCCTGCAATAAGTATCTTATCGAAAGTTTGTTCCTTTAATGAGTTATTCTTTAATTCATAATCCACTTGTTGCAATATCATTTGCACACGAGCTTTGATAACTCCCGACAAAGCAAATAGAGTTATCTCTCTGCTCGGACGTCCTTTCAAACCCGGAACTTGAACAATGGCGTTTTTCTGGCTTTCAATTTGCAAACAATCGCCATACTTGGTCTTCAAGGCTTCCGATTGTGGCGGCATTATCTTAAAAGCGTCCTTTATATCGGTCGTAATGCTATTGCCTGCAAGTTGTATAACCGCCGTGTGGCGTAAAATACCGTCCTTGAATATTGACATATCCGTCGTACCACCACCTATATCCACCAAACAAATACCAGCACTTTTCTCCTCATCATTAACTACGGCTTCCGCACTTGCAATAGGCTCCAATATCAACCCTTTCACTTTATACCCTGCACGCTCAACACTCATATATATATTATGTACATTGTTTTGGTCGCCGCTTATAAGATTGTAATTACATTCTATGACCTTACCGATACGTCCCACAGGATTGTCAATACCGGTATCGCCATCGACAATATAATCTTGCGGTACGATGTCTATGATGCTCTCGCCCGGAGGTAAAATCTTCACTTTTTGTTCTTCAAGCAAAGCATCGACATCTTCTTGCGTTATGATATGGTTCTCTTCGTTGATAATTTTAGAACCTCTTTGAAATGTGTTCTTTATATTGTGTCCCGCTATACCTACATAGGCTTCGCTAACCTTGACATTACATTTCTTTTCCGCAATCTCCACGGCAATCTTGATACTTGTCGCCGTCTCAACAATGTTTTTAACCTCGCCATGCTCAACTCCAACGGAATCGGTCCTACCCATACCGATGATTTTCACATTACCGTTTTCATCTTTCTTGCCAATGAAAACGGCAATCTTAGTTGTGCCGACATCAATACCAACTACCATTTTCTCTTTGTCATTCATCGAAGAAACTGTTGTGTTTTGTTGTGAATTTTCCATAATATCTATAATTTCCTTTTATTATCCTATTGTTCTTTTATCGGTTTTGTACATACCGCCTGATTATGATAAGTCAAGTTTATCGAAGTATATAAACTCAAATCGGCATTCGGAGACGATATCAAGTGATGCAACTTATTCAAATTCTCATTCCATTGTTCTTTTTTACCGATAATAACACTGCAATCTTCGTTGTACAAAACCAAAATATAATTGTCTTTATTCTTAAATATCGCACTAATTGATTGTTTCAACACATCGTCTTGCGAAATAATGTTTGCAAGATAATAAACTCCCTCCAAATCTTTGTCTTTTGTGGAATCGATAACGCTTTTTTTAGTATTGACGAAATCGCCGTTAGCAATCAGACATTGCGCGGTAATCGTGTCCGTTTTCGGGTATATTATGTTTCTTTTGTTATCTATATAAAAATGCTCGCCCTTAGAAGTATAAACATTGACGATAATCATTTTTTGCATAACGGTTACTCTCAACACTCCCGACAAAGAAACCGAAACAACGGCGTGGTCAATAAAATCCATTTTCTCCAAAAACGTTTTTATGTCGTCTTCCGGGATTTGACGCCTTTGATATTTCGTAAAATCGCCATATTGTTTGGCAAGAGTATAGGTGATATTCTGTTTATTGATTATAATATCTTCGGCACTCTCATTAGGATACTGCACCACAAGTTCCAATCCCGTAACCTTGCTATATCCCATGGCTAACGGAACTCCTACGGCTATCAACACCACCGCTGCAATAATACCTATCTTTGTGAGTACTCGCTTTTTCATCTTTCAATTCGTTGTATTACCTGTTTGTTTTGTAATCTTTGGTAATATTTATTTGTTTTGTTTTTACGCTTCTGTTTCTTTTTTTCAATAGTTTTATTAATCGTTGTCGTTCAATCCGAAAATTTTTACGGCTTATCGCAAAATTAGTGTTTAACATCAGTGAAATAATCACTCATACTATTTTATTAATCACTCACACTAATTTAGTAGTTAGCCTTATTAGTTTTCGCCTATTTATTATCGTTGTTTTCTTTCGTTATATCATATCGTTTTTTAATAGTTTCTCTATTTCGGGAACCAAGAACGAAATATCTCCGGCACCAAAAGTAATCAAAAATTTCGGATTCAGCATCTTTAACAGCGAAAATAATTCATTTTTGTCTGTCAAATGCTTTTTCGGACTATTTATCTTGTCAAGCAAAAGTTTGGAATCAACACCCTCTATCGGTTCTTCCCTTGCAGGATATATCGGCAAAAGAATAACTTCGTCCAACAATTCAAGCGAACGTGCAAAGTCATCTGCCAAATCTCTTGTACGTGTATAAAGATGAGGTTGGAAAATACCCGTAAGTTTTTCGTTAGGATAAAGAGCACGCAAGGATTCTATGGTTTTGGCAATCTCTTGCGGATGATGTGCATAATCATCTATAAATACTCTATCCTTTTCTCTTATTCTAAAATCCAATCGCCTCTCCATACCAGAAAAACTTTTCAAACCGCTTCTTAGTATTTCCTCTCGTTCCTCTCGTTCAACGCCTATACTTTTCAATGCAAAATTACAAACACTCAACGCCGCCACAGCATTCTCCACATTATGCAAACCCGGATAAATCATCTTCATATCTTGAAAAACCTCTTCCGTACCATGATAATCAAAATGGTAACAACCATCTATTATTCTAAGATTATCTATATGATTATTTGCATCGCTTTCACAGGAAGAGTATGTTTGAACGGAAAAATTATGTTGTGGCAAATCGTTTTTGATTTTCAAGGATTGTTTTACGACTAATAAGCCATTGTCCTTGGTTTGATGAGCAAATTGTAGGAAAGCATTGTAAAGGTTTTCATAAGTATGATATATATCCATGTGGTCTTCATCTACTGCCGTGATAACAGATACGAAAGGATACAATTGTAAAAAACTTCTGTCGTATTCATCAGCCTCCACAACGACAAATTCAGAATTTTTGCTGAAAATAAAATTGTTGTTTATGCTTTTTAGTATTCCTCCCAAGAAAGCACTGCAACCGTACTTGGAATTGGAAAGTATATGAGCAATCATACCGCACGTTGTAGTCTTGCCATGAGAACCGGAAACAGCCAATACTTTTTTGTCCTTGGTTATATGTCCCAAAGCAACGGAACGTTTCTCCATAGGAATGCCAAGTGTTTGGATATAATTGAATTGTTTGCTGTCTTTTGGTATTGCAGGAGTGTAAATGCACAATTCCATATCCTTTGGAACGTTTTGTTCAATGTCGTCATAGTTGATAAACATACCTTCTTTTTCCAATTCTATTGTAAGAGCGGTGCGAGTGCGGTCGTAACCGAATACCTCATCGCCTCTCATTTTACAATAGCGGGCTATTGCACTCATACCTATTCCGCCAATTCCAAGAAAATATATTTTCATCTTTTTTTGCTTTCGTTTTATGTTTTTCGGTTTATTTGTCAATAATTGCTTTAATCTCCTTAAAAATTCTTTCATCGGCATCTTTAACACCAAGACTTAGGATATTCTTTCCCAAAGTCGTCATTTTGTTTTCATCTTTTAATAAATCAGTCAAAGCAGCCGTCATTTTATCTTGTAATTCGCAATCCTTAATCATAAGGGCTGCGTTTTTATTTACCAACGCCATTGCATTTTTTGTTTGATGGTCTTCCGCAACATTAGGTGAAGGAACAAGGATAACAGGTTTACCGACCAAACATAACTCACTTATGCTTAAAGCACCTGCACGAGCAATTATAACATCACAAACACTGTAAGCCTTATCCATATCGAAAATAAATTCATTAATATGTATAAGTTCTTTTGCTTTTGGCGAAGTTTCCAACAATGATTTCGTTCTTTCGATTATTCCATTGTAATAAAACTTACCTGTTTGCCACAATAGTTGTATATCATTGTCAATAAAGTATTGTAAATGGTTTTCTATGGCTTTATTTATCGTACCCGCACCAAGACTGCCGCCAGTAACAAGTATAGTTTTCTTATCGGCAATCAGACCAAATTCTTTTATAGCCATTGATTTAAGTTCCGCCATACGGTCTTGCAAAAACGTTATATTCTTTCTTATCGGATTACCGGTAAATACTATCTTGTCCTTTTCAAAGAATTTATCCATGCCATCATACGCCACGCAAATCTTTTTGGCTTTCTTGGCAAGTATTTGATTGCTCTTGCCCGCAAGGGAGTTTTGCTCTTGAAGCAAAGTAGGAATGTTCAAATTTTGTGCTTGTTTCAATATAGCCCAAGAAGCATAACCGCCAACACCTATTACAACATCGGGCTTAAAGTCTTTTATTATGCTTTTCGCTTTTAATGAGCAAGCAATCATTTTATACGGCAATGTAATATTCTTCCAGAGTTTTTTTCTCTGAAAACCTGCTATTTTCAAGCCGACAATTTTGTAGCCTGCTTGTGGAACTTTTTGCATCTCCATTTTACTTTCTGCTCCGACAAAAAGTATTTCACTTGTGTTGTCGTGTGCTTTGATTACATTGGCTATGGCTATTGCAGGAAATATATGTCCTCCTGTTCCACCTCCACTGATTATTGCTCTCATATTACTTAATTGTATGTTTTGTTACCGTATTTCTATTATCTATTATTTATCTTTCGACAAATCGTCTTCATCTGTTGATTGTTCTTCATCACTTGCCTGCTTACTATCGTCTGATGTCTGCTCCTGTGCTGCTTGTAATTTTTCTTCGCCAGAATATATTACTTCCGACGTATCCGCCGTTCTGCTTATATTGAGTACTATTCCTAAACAAATGCTTGCAAACAAAAACGAAGTACCGCCATAAGATATAAAAGGTAATGTTTGTCCTGTTACGGGTAGTAATCCGACCGCAACGCCCATATTAATCAATGTTTGCAACGCCATAACTATCGCAAAACCTAAACAAGCGAACAATCCGAAATAACCTTGCGTCCGTCTTGCAACCATAAACATTCTATATATTAGTACTATGTAAAATAAAATTACAAAACCGCCTAACCACAATCCACCTTCTTCTAAAATTATTGAAAATATAAAATCATTATGTCCTTCTTCCAAAAATCTCGATTGAACACTCTGACCTATACCACTACCGGCCAAACCTCCGGTAGATACTGCGATTAATGCTTGATTTATTTGGTTGATTTCCGTAAAATCATTATCCATACGACCGCTTAATCTGCTTATGACAGTGCCTAAACGCCCAAATCCTGCAACATCGGAATTTACATATGCAATCAATAACAATAAAGCCAATCCTGCAACCAAAACAACGGCTGTTAGTGTCAAATATTTGCCATTAACTCCCCCTAACCACATAAGTATAAAACATGTTACAAATATTAATATGGTTGTAGAAAAATTAGATATGAAAATCAAACCGCATACCAAAAGTAACGGAAGCATTAAAGACCAAAAAACTTCTTTACTTTTTATTTTGTCTTGATTTGATGCCATACCGCAGGCAATATAAAATATGGTAATGTATTTAGTTATTTCCGACGGCTGAAATTGAAATGTTAAAAAGCCCATAGGTATGCGTATCCACCTTGCAACAGATATACTTTGATGATTAATCAACGCCACAAAGTATGGTAATATCACAAGTACAATGGATACTATGAGTAAAAGCTTCAAATATCGCGTTATTTTTCGGTAATCTATCGTGTGAAAAATCCAACAAGCCGCAAAACCTATGGCCAACCATGCATAATGACGGATAAACAACGGCCAATAACTACCTTGTCCTATCAATTTCCCCATAGCAGAGAGAACCTCTACGGCACTGATAAAAATCAATGCTATATAAAAAGTCCAAATGCCGGCATCACCCCTTAATATTTTACCTTTAATCCTTGCCATGGTGTTTAATATCATTCAAATAGTTTCTCACATTGCGATAACAGTATCACTAAATAATTTTGCCATTTCACGTCTTGTTGTCTCGTCTTGATTAAATGACAAAAATACTACGCAATCGTCATTACTCGATATATGTTTAGCAATCCATACATTCTCTTCGATGTTTTGTTTATCTGTATCGGTGAAGATTATGTTTTTAAGTTTTATGCCGACTTCATATATCTGTCTTTTTATATTGGCTTCGCAACCTTTGTCTGCACAAATTACGCAAACTACATTCTTATTGAGTTTCTCGAAAAACAACCACGCAGCATTAATGTTAGCAATACTTGTAGCGTCAATGAAATCTACTCCTCCTATGGTAGCCACCTTTGTTACATTAGCATTATGCTTTACAAGGAAACCACGCATAAGATTGCTGTTTCGCATCTGTCTTATGTTTGCGTATGTTCTCTCTGATTTCAATGTATATTTACTTGCTTGATTTGCCGATGCTAAATCTTCTATCGTCATAGTTGTTTATCTTAGTTTTAAGGTTATCACTGTTATTACTGCCAATATTATACTGATTAAAAAGAATCGCTGTACGATTTTACTTTCATGCCAACCTTTCTTTTGAAAATGATGATGTATTGGTGTCATGAGAAATATTCTTCGACCTTCCCCATATTTCTTTTTAGTGTATTTGAAATACGATACTTGCATCATAACGCTCACACTTTCCAATAAGAATATTCCGCAAAGTATAGGTAAAAGCCATTCCTTTCTTATCAATATAGCGAATACTGCAATTATTCCTCCTATTGCCAAAGAACCCGTATCGCCCATAAATACCTGTGCAGGATATGTATTGTACCAAAGAAATCCTATGGTCGCTCCCACAAATGCGGACATAAATATGGTCAATTCTCCAATATTAGGTATATACATTATATTTAAGTAATTGGCGAATATTATATTTCCGCTAATCCATGCCAAGATGCCGAGCGTTGAGCCTATTATCGCACTTGTCCCTGTCGCAAGGCCGTCTATTCCGTCGGTTAAGTTTGCACCATTACTTACAGCGGTAATTATAAAAATAACTATCGGAATGAAAATTATCCACGCCCAATCCTTATAATCTTTTCCTACAAATTTGATTAATTTGCTATAATCTATTTCATGACCTTTTACAAAAGGTATTGTCGTTTTTGTACTTCTTGTACTTTCTTTGGTGAATTGTTGCTTCGCTTTGTTATAAGCACTTTCCACTTGTAAATTGTGCGTCTGAGTATATGTTGCCACATCTTGTTTTTCTTTGATGACTATATCGTTACTAAAAAACATCATACCACCTACGATTATACCCAAAGCCACCTGTCCTGCTATCTTGCACCAACCGTTCATTCCTTCTTTGCGTTTCTTAAAGACTTTTATATAATCGTCTGCAAAGCCCAATAATCCCAACCAAACGGTAGTTATCAACATTATTATTATATATATGTTGTCCAATTTACAAAACAAAAGCACCGGCACAAGTATGGCAAACAAAATTATAAGTCCTCCCATAGTTGGAGTACCTTCCTTTTCCTTTTGTCCTGCAAGTCCTAAATCTCTGACGGTTTCTCCTATCTGCTGTCTTTTAAGTAATCCTATAAGTTTGCCGCCAAATATTATCGTTATAAGCAACGACAATATTGCTGCCGATGCCGCACGGAAAGAAATATATTGAAATACTCCCGCTCCCGGAAAATCAAAATTTACATCTAACCAATTAAACAAATAGTACAACATAGATTCCTAATTTTTCTTTTTATATATTATTTCTTTAATATCATTTATTTTCAAAACAATTACGTAAACCAAATTATTCGCTAAGCAATTCCTCTTTATCGTCAAAGTGATGTTTTACTCCTTCGACCTCTTGATAATTCTCATGTCCTTTTCCTGCTACCAATATTATATCTCCTTTTTGAGCCATTAGTTTAGCCACTTTTATGGCTTCTCTTCTGTCTGTAATCTTTAACACTTTATGCTCACCGACAAATTTATTCGTAAAATCTTCGTCCAATCCTTTTGACATATCTTCTATAATATCTTCTGGTTTTTCATTACGTGGATTGTCCGTTGTAAGTATTGTCATTTCACTCATCTTATATGCTATCTGAGCCATAAGAGGTCGCTTGGATTTATCCCTATTTCCCCCGCAGCCTATCACTGTAAATATTTTTGCCTGCTTTGAAGACAAATTCCTGCAATCGTTTATCGTACCCAATACGTTTTCTACCGCATCGGGTGTGTGTGCGTAATCGATTATTCCGTATGCTCCGTTTTTCAAAGGATATATTTCAAATCTTCCCTTTGCTGCTTTTAACAATGATATGTTTTTCAAGACTTCCATCTTGTCCGCTCCAAGAAGTATGGCAGTTGAATAAACACATAATATGTTATAAGCATTGAATCGTCCCACCATTGGCACAAACACTTCCTTGCCTGCAATATCCAACAACATACCTGCAAAAGAGTCTTCAAGCACTTTGGCTTTGAAATCGCTGTCGGCATTTTCCAAACAATAAGAATATTTCTTCGCTTTGGTGTTTTGCAACATTACCATACCGTTTTTGTCGTCTTTATTGGTCAAAGCAAAAGCGGTTTTAGGTAAATCGTCAAAAAATTTCTTCTTCGCCTTGATATATGCTGCGAAAGTCTTGTGGTAATCCAAGTGGTCCAATGTTATATTGGAGAATATCGCTCCCGTGAAGTTCAATCCGGCAATACGATTTTGCACAACAGAATGAGAACTTACCTCCATAAACACATACCTACAACCTTGATTGACCATTTCGCTCATCAATTCATTCAGAGTTATGCTGTCAGGGGTTGTTCTTTCGGTCGGAAGAACTTTATCTACGATTATATTTTCTATTGTCGAGATTTTACCGCATTTATATCCCAAACGAGTGAATAACTCATACAAAAGAGTAACCGTTGTAGTCTTTCCATTAGTGCCGGTTATACCTATAAGGTTTAGTTTATGTGAAGGATTATCATAGAAATTACACGAAATTTGAGCCAATGCAAAAGACGAACTATCAACTTCAATAAAGACCAAATTAGTGTTTAACACTATTTCATCAGTGTTTAATATTATTTTACTGATGTGAGTGATTAATTTTGCAGTATCAATACTTTTCAGATTATCAAATACAATTGCTGTCGCACCATTAATTATTGCTTTTTCGATATAAAGATGTCCGTCCGTTACTTCTCCTTTTTCGGCAACGAACAAAAAGTTTGATTTCACTTTGCGAGAATCAAAAGCAATGCCTTCAATATCCTTGTTTTCTGTTTCGCTATCGTAGTGCGTTTCAACCAAACCCTGCGATTGCAAAGCATAAGTTTTGAATTGAAATCCGTGTAATATATCTTTTAATTTCTTCATTTTATTTATCCTTTCCATGCGACAAAGTCAGTTTGATTACAGAGCCTTGCTTTACTTCTGTTTTTGGCGCAATACTTTGAGACGTAACTTTTCCGTAACCCTCAAACTTAACTTTGTATCCTAATTTCTGTAAAACATATACTGCATCTTTTATATTCCAACCTTTAACATTAGGCGTCGTTTTCGTATCCAACGCTTTGGATATTTGCATCTTTCTTTGGTCTTTTGCAAGTGCGACATCGACAACTTCTGTTTGCTTTGGTTTATTTGCTTTGGTAAGTTCGGTTTTCTGTGCATTGACACCCATTACTCTATCACTTATTTCCCTAAATACAGGGGCAGCCAAATCACCACCATGCGTTACGCCGCCTTTGGGTTCGCAAATTATGACTATACAAGAATATTGAGGGTTATCGGCCGGGAAATATCCCACAAATGATGCTCTGTGCAAACGGTCTCTACTTTTGACAGTACCGGTATAATTCACTTCCGCCGTACCACTTTTGCCTGCAATACCATAAGATGCCGAAGACAGTCTTCTACCTGTGCCGTGTTTGACAACACCTTTCAAAATATTTTGAATTTGACTTAAAGTAGCAGGTTTGCACATCTGTCTTTTGATTGTATCGGGAGCGAAATTTTGAATTATTTTCTTATCCCTCATAACACTCTTGACAAATTTGGGTTTAAGCATCACGCCGTTGTTTGCAATACCGTTATAAAAGGCGAGTAGTTGCAAAGGAGTGATTGAAGTAACGTAGCCAAAAGACATACGCAACATATCATCGACATACTTACTTGAACCTATCTTTGGTTGAGGTTCATGAACTTTTATATCACACTCTAATTTTTTGTAGGGGAAATATTCTTGCAATTCCCTTGCAAACTGTTGTCGGGAATGAATATCTTGACCGAATAAATCATAAACCAACGAACTTATGGCTACATTGGACGATATTTCCAACGAACGAGCCAACGACACTTGCTTATCTGGTCCTTTTTTATTTACATCGTATATCGGCTTGCTTGCTCCTTGAAACTCTTTCATTCCTGTCGGAACCATTATTGCAGTATCGCACAGCCCTTTGTCCAAAAGCATCATTGCCGTTACTATCTTGTATGTGCTTCCGGGCTCAAAAGTACTGCCGACAGCGACATTCAAATCTTCGTAATATTCATGTTCGTCTTTTCTTGTATAGGAAGCCAATGCTTTAACGTATCCCGTTTTGGTTTCCATAAGGATAACCGTGCCTTGTCTTGCATCATTGCTATCCAAACATTTTCTAAGGGCGTTTTGTGCCAACTCCTGCAAAGGAACGTCTATCGTTGTTATAATATCATCACCATTCTTCGGGCGGATTGACATTGTGTCGTTGATAGGAATCCACAAACCCGGAGCGATTTTCCTTTCCAATCTTTTGCCTACACTACCTTGCAAACGTTCTGCATAATAGCCGTCAATACCGTTACGTTTCGATTCTCCGTTGTCTATATACTCAATACCTATTGTTCTACGAGCCATATCGCCATAAGGATAAATTCGCTTGTATTTCAATTCTCCGAAAATAGCGTGTCGTACGAGTTTATAGGATTTAAGTTCTTTGTATTTGTCTTCACTTGCCATTTTGGCGATAAGTGTTCCTCTGTTTTTCTTGTTTCTATTGGTTTGAAGGTATTGTTTCCATTGGTTTTTGTTTCGTTCAGGGAAAAGATTGGCAAGTTTTATCGATAAACTATCTAATTGAGTTTTCCATTTTTTTTCATCTATAATCCAACCTGTTTGTCTTTTTGAGCCTTTGGCACTGATAACGCCTTGCCCCAAGTCCATATAAATATCGTAGCAACGTTGATTGGTGGCAAGCAATAGAAGTTCGCCCGTTGTGTTATCAAAGGAATATATATCGCCACTTGGTGCGCGAAAAGAATGTTCGGCAATAATTCTTTTGTTCTCTATCGTCTCAAACAACGCTCTGCTTGATGTTTTAAGGGATAGAGCCTTAAAAAAAATTACGCCAAAACAAATAATAATTGTTACCAATATTATTTGAATTTTTAGATTCAATCTTTTTCCTATTCCTTGTTTCACTTCACAATAATTATTTCTTTTACCGCTTCGTCGCTGATACCAACACCACGACCGCTCAATCTCGTATTCAAAGATTGCATGGAAATGGTTTTTTGATACTCACTCTTGGTTTTTACCAACTTGGAATGAATTTCGCTTAACTCTTTACTCAAACGGGATATGTTTCGTATCTGCCCTTCACACTCATAGCGGAAGGCTATATACACCACAATCAACGCCACACACAAAACAATTAATTTTATCCTTGGTGCAGTTACGTGTTGAATGTATTTACCGGTTAATATATTATTTACAACTCCCATATCGCTGTTCGGTTAAATGTCTTTACACTAATAAATTTCTTAATTGTTGCTTTTCGTCTATTTATTAATTTGTTTCGCTATTAATCTTGTTTATCTTTCTTTTCCGCTATTCTAAGTTTTGCACTCCTTGAACGTGTGTTTTCTTTAAGTTCTTCTTCGCTTGGAGTTATTGGCTTGCGAGTTATTTCTTTGTATGGGGAAAGAATATTGCCGTAAAAATCTTTTTCCACCTTACCTTCAATATTTCCTTGTCGCATTAAATGTTTAACTCTTCTATCTTCCAAAGATTCGTAGGATATAACAACCAATCTGCCGCCGACTTTCAAAATTCCTTCAACAGAATTAAGCATTTGTTCCAATGACTCAATCTCGTGATTGACCTCTATTCTCAGTGCTTGGAACACACGAGCGAAAAACTTGTTGGATACATTCGGTTTTGTCAAACCTTTGATTGCTTCACACAATTCATTGGTTGTGCCGATATATTGTTCATTACGTTTTTTGCATATAGTACTTGCCACTTGTTTTGCGTTCGGAAGTTCGGCATAAGCAAAAAACAATTTCTTTAACTCCTCTTCCGAATAAGTATTGACCACATCGGCAGCGGTAAACACCCTATCGGTATCCATACGTAAGTCCAACGGAGCATCACCACGAAACGAAAAACCTCTTTCGATGTCGTCTATCTGGTGAGAAGATATTCCAAGGTCTGCCAATATACCATCGACTTGTGTTATACGATATAACCTGAGTTGTTTAGCCATATTTGAATAGTCGTCGTTGATAAGAAAAAACCTATCATCATCAATAGCGTTTTTTATTGCGTCTTTGTCTTTGTCAAATGCAAATAACTGTCCTTTATCACTCAAACGCTCCAAAATCGCCCTTGAATGACCGCCACCACCAAAGGTTAAATCAACGTAAATACCGTCGGGATTGATATTCAATCCTTCAAGGCATTCATTAAGCAACACGGGAATATGATATGTATTATTCTCTGACCGGTTCATTGGCTTTTGATAGTAATTCTTTGGCCAATAACTGATAATCGAAGTTATCTTCGTTGGCTTTGTTATACGTTTCCAAGTCCCATATTTCAAGAAAACTTCCCGAACCGATAATTACAATATCTTTTTGTATATGTCCCCAATTTCGCATCGCATCGGGAATCAAAAGCCTATCAAAAGAATCCATTTCCAGCATATTGCCTTCGATGAATCTACGATAAAGTTTCTTGCTGTCAGGGTCATATAAATTCAAATTCTGCCTCAAAACGCCGACTTCGCTTTGAAAATTATCGTAAGTAAATACTTCCAAACAGTTGTTGTATATGCTCTTGCGAATAAAGTAACGATTGTCGGAAGCAATATCCAATTGCTTCTTTATCGCAGAAGGCATCTTGAATCTGCCTTGTGCATCTGTCTTACAATATTCTACACCTACTAACAACGACATTGTTTTTATCTTTTCAACTTCTCTTAAAAACGTTGCAAATTTACTAAAAAAAGTCCAAATAGTTCCAAAAATTTACTTTTTTTACCTATTTATCCCAATTCTACGCATAAACATCAAAAAGGTTACAAAAAATATTATATGTATTAATGAAGATTATCAACTATTTACAGTAAAAAAACTGCACATTGTACTTCAAAAAAAAGTTTTCAACAATAAGAAAAAATAGAGTTCGGAAAACGAAAAATTAGTGTTTAAAACTATTTCACTAATCAGTGAGATTATCATACTGATGTTTAACACTAATTTTGTAGTTTACCCACTTGATTTTTCAAATCCCGACACCTTGATTTTCTGTAATGTTTTGTTCTCGGTTTTTGCCCGTATTATCCTATTTTGTGTAAATTGTATTACTTTTGCAAAAAATATCAGTGTGATGAAAAGAGTTTTTAAGAAAACGAATATTTGGATTTTCGGCTGTTTGGTGGCTTTTGGTTGGGCGATGATTAATTTTTCTTGTTCCAAAACCGAGAAGCGGATGCAGATTGACGGCCTTGTGCAAGGGACTTATTACCATATTATTTTTTATGCTACCGATACGACTAACATTTCTAGTGATTTGAAACAGATATTCGCAGATATTGACAAAACTCTTTCCTTGTGGGTGAATTCTTCAATAGTCAATAAAGTCAATCGCAACGAGGACGTGGAATTGAATAAAATCTTTACTGACAATTTTATATTCTCACAAAAATTCTCCGAAATAACAAACGGCGCATTCGATATAACCGTCGGCGATTTGGTAAGAAAACAAGGCTTCGCCAACAAAAACCGCGAACCTTTGAGTGAAGAGCAAATTGATTCGTTATTGCAATACGTCGGATACAAGAATGTGGCGATTAAAAACAATAAACTTATCAAGAAATACCCTCAAACACAAATTGATTTCAATGCCATAGCACAGGGATATACTTCGGATTACATTGCCAACTACTTCAAAAAACGTGGAATTAATTCTTTTATCGTCGATGTCGGGGGAGAGGTTATCTGTGGCGAGGTAAAACCTAATGGAAGGAAATGGACGGTTGCTATTGAGAAGCCCGAAAACGATAATCCGCCATTGGATTCTATCAGCAACACACCTGCAAACGACCAAATCAAAAGCATTAAGCAGCGTCAGGCCATTGATACGGTTTATTTGAAGAATGCTGCCATTGTAACGAGTGGTAATTATAGGAAATTCTATATTGAAAACGGTGTAAAGTATTCTCATACCATTGACCCCTCAACCGGTCGTCCTGTAACCCATACCTTGCTTTCTGCTTCCGTTATCGCGCCCGATGCCACCACCGCCGATGCTCTTGCCACCGCTTGTATGGTTATGGGATTGGAGAAAACGCAAGAGTTTTTGAGAACCCACGGCGAGTATGCCGTATATCTGATTTATTCCGATGCGCAAGGTAATCTCAAAACGTGGCAAAGCAATAATTTTAATAAATACACGCAAAAGGATTAATGATATTATCTTTTTCGTTTGAATTATCCGAGAAAAGAAATCACTTAAAACATTCTTGCCGTTAAGCACTCCAAAATTTTTTATCAATATGCGTGTAAAATTTAGCGACCAAATATTGAAAAACATAGGTTTTACACCGACAAACGACCAAATGCGGTTGATTTGTTTATTGGAAAATTTCGTGTTTGATGCATCGCAAAAGACTTTTATTCTTAAAGGTTATGCAGGCACAGGCAAAACCACAATGATGAGTGCTTTGATAAAGACCTTACCATATTTCGGAATAAAAACCGTGCTTCTTGCTCCAACGGGTAGAGCTGCCAAAGTGCTTAGTCTTTATTCCGAAAAAAACGCATTCACTATTCACAAACATATTTACTTCACTCATCGTGACGATAGTTCTTTTACCTTTCGTTTGAAAGAAAACAAATATCGTTATACCATATTCGTCGTAGATGAATCCTCAATGATAGGAACTCAGGATTCGAGTGTGTTTCTCGGACGCAGCCTTTTGGATGATTTAATTAAATACGTATCCGACGGAGATAACTGCAAACTAATCTTTATCGGAGATACAGCCCAACTGCCACCGGTCGGCGAAATACTCTCCCCCGCTTTGGACGAAGAATATATACAGCGGCATTATGGCTCTTGCCCCGATTATTACCAATTGACAGAAGTTGTCCGTCAAGCCTTAGATAGTAATATTTTGAAGAATGCGTCTAATTTGCGTTACCGAATATTTAAGGAGAACTTTGCTTTGCCGATATTTAAGTTTGAAGATAGCGACGACTTCAAAGCCATAAGTGCAACAGAGTTCGAAGAATATTTGCGTGATGCCTATAACGAATACGGTGTTGATGAAGTTATATGTATTTGTCGTTCAAACAAAGCCGCCAATATCCTTAACAACCGCATCCGTTACTCCATTCTCGACAAGGAAAACCAAATTGACGCCGGCGATAACATTATGGCGGTTAAAAACAATTACTTTTGGTTGGAAAACTACTCAAAAGAAGGATTTATTGCCAACGGTGATATTTTGAAAATCAAACGTATTCTCGGCTACGAAACCAAATACGACCACAATTTCGCCGACATCATAGCCACCTTCAACGATTACGACGACGAGCAGGAGATAGAAATAACCATTCTTTTGGATTCTTTGAACATTGATAAGGCATCTTTGGATTTGTGGGGCGAAAACTCTTTGTACCAAAAGGTTTTTGATGACCATTATTCCCAAGTGAAAAACAAAGTCGAAGCAAAAAAACGTACCCTTAACGACAAATACTTCAACGCCGTTCAGGTAAAATTCGCCAACTGTCTTACGTGTCATAAGGCGCAAGGCGGCGGCTGGAAAGCTGTCTTTGTGTTTCAGAATTACTTTACGGACGATATGCTCGACAAAGACTATTTCCGTTGGCTCTATACCGCAATCACTCGTGCCAAAGACAAACTCTTTCTCGTCAATTTCCAAGACGAATTTTTTCAACAAAAAAACATTTGAATCGGTGGCTTAAACAAACTCATTCTTTCCCTCTGCCCACACAATTTGCCCATATATTGCAAAAAAGTAGCGGCTTGGCTGTTTGTAATTCAAAAAGTCTTTTTAATTTTGCAAACAGTTTATAAGATTTACACACAAAAACAATATGAAACCACTTGTAAGTATCATTATGGGCAGCACTTCCGATTACGATATTATGGAAAAGGCCGCCAAATTCTTGGACGAACAAAACATTCCTTTTGAGATTAACGCTCTATCAGCCCACAGAACAGCCGAACAGGTTATGACTTTTGCCAAAAATGCCGAACAAAGAGGCGTCAAGGTCATTATTGCCGGTGCGGGAATGGCTGCCGCTTTACCGGGAGCCATTGCTGCCGAAACAACGCTGCCTGTTATCGGCGTGCCAATCAAAGGTTGTTTTGACGGATTGGACTCAATGCTTTCAATGATTCAGATGCCTCCCGGAATACCTGTGGCAACGGTGGCTGTCAATGGCAGTATGAATGCTGCCGTTTTGGCAATGGAGATACTGGCTTTGACAGACGAAGACATCAAACACAAGATGCACTGCTACAAAGCCTCACTAAAAGACAAAATAATCAAAGCCAACGAGGATTTGAAGAGCAAGGAATTTAAGAATCGCGTGTTTTAATTCCCTTGCAGCCCAAAACATACAGCACGGTAAGATGTTGTTTCTTTTTTAACCCGTAAATAAACAAAATAATAACTATGTTAGTCGTAGGAATAACCGGAACATTGGGAGCAGGCAAAGGAACCGTTGTCGAGATGCTCAAAGAAAAAGGCTTTGTGCATTACTCCGCACGCGATTATATTCGCAAAAGAGTTCAAGCAATGGGCTTGAAACCCGACAGAGATACCTTTACCATGGTTGCCAATGCCGCAAGAGAAAAAGAGGGTGGCGACTTTATTGCAAAAGGTCTGTTGGAACAAGCAAACAAAGACGGCAAAAACTGTATCATAGAGAGTATCCGCAATGTCAAAGAGGTGGAATACCTTAAAAAACACTGCAATTTCGTTCTTTTGTGCGTCGATGCCGATATAAAGATAAGATACAGCCGTATAATCAAGCGGGACAGCGAGACCGATAACGTGGATTTCGATACCTTTGTGGCTGACGAACAACGTGAGATGTCCCCGACAGATGAGAACAAACAAAATCTTGGATTGGTTATTCGTATGGCTGACTACACGATAGACAACAGCAAAGACTTGGATAACTTGAAACAACAGGTTGACAAGATTTATTCGTGCCTGCCATTAAGACACCGTTTGACTTGGGACGAATATTTCTTGGAAGTTGTCAAGACCGTTGCCAAGCGTGCCACATGCGACCGTGGTCGTTCGGGCTGCGTTATTGTCAAAGACAAGCAAATACTTGTTACGGGCTATGTGGGTTCTCCGACAGGCTTACCGCACTGCGATGATGTGGGACATTTATTCAAAAAGACCATAAACGAAGAGGGTGAAATCAGCACTCATTGTGTTCGCACCGTACATGCCGAGCAAAACGCGATATGTCAGGCAGCCAAACGCGGTATTGCTCTTGAAGGAGCGACTCTATATTGCACTATGACGCCATGCCGTGTTTGTGCAATGATGATTATCAATTGCGGAATAAAGCGTGTTGTCTGTCTCAATAAGTACCACAGCGGACAGGAAAGCGAAGAAATGTTTAACCAAGCCGGCATTCAATTGGACTTTGTTAGCGAAGAAGTTGTGAAATACGACCACCAATAATTTATTGCCACCGAAACAAATGTATAGTCCCAAGTTTCTGTTGATTTATCTCAAATTTATGTTTATCCGTCCCTAATTTATGTTTGTTAGCCTCTGTTTTTCGTCCAAATCATTGAAGTATTCGTCCAAAACGCACTGTTTTTCGTCCAAAACGCCCTGAAACGTCGTTGCGAGTTGTACAACTCAGAACAGCGTTTCTGTGCGTTTTGGACAACCACTTGTACGTTTTGAACAAAAGTCTGTGCATTTTGGACAAAAAACAGAGACCGTCAAACAAAAACTTGAAACGGTTAAACAAAAACTTCAAATTATTATATTTGTAAATCAAAGTGTTATACATAATACCCAAAACTTTTGTGGTTTTATTTGTTATCGTTGCAACACAAATAAAAAAATATGCAGATAAACTCCATACGAGTTTATCTGCATACCTTATTATATATATGTTATTTCTAAATCTGTTCTCTATATGTTTATTGAAGAATGGAGACTAAGAAATTTTGCTATGATGTTTAAGGGTTAAAGACTCCAATAGTCATTCTTTTTGTCGTGTCTAAACACGTTCCAATAAATAAGATTGAAAATCGCAATAATAAAACCGATACAGCACAATATAAGAAATATAGCGCCGATAAAAGCCAATATGTTTTCAATAATATCCAACATTGTAAAAACAGTTTAATATATATTAGCAAAAACATTACTTGAAATTCCCCCCCCCCTAACGATTGCGGTAGAGATAGTTACGTTTCGATTTATGATATTTGCGATTGTTTTTGTCATTGTTTCAATTCGTTTAACGGCTGCAAAGGTACAAAGTTTTAATAAACTGACAAGTATTTCAAGCGGAAAAAGTTTGTTATAGCGTTGTATGAGACAGTTCTTTTGCAATGGCGTTGCGTATTCGGTTCAATGTGGCGTATTGCTCTATATATTCCATATTGTTCGGGTCTTGAAGCATCTTTTGTTTCAAAGCGTCCTGCATAAGCGAGAGTTGATACAAACGGGCGGTCAATGTCGTGTATTGAATATCCCTGTCCATTATCTGTTGAGAATGAATAGACGGGATATAAGCCTCGTACCTTTCAACCCATTTTTGAGATATACTCTTAGAATCCAAGTCCATTAACAACGTTGTTATCAAATTATTCACCTCATCATCGCCTTGCGACAAAATCGTTTTGTAGGAAAGCACCCTTTGATTTTCTCTAAATTCAACGATATATTGGTCAATAATCTTTTTGTACAACGGATGAATAAAGGCGATGTTCATTGAAACTATCTCGTTCAAGATAAATTCGCCTGCATTGACAGTTTGATTTACAACTTTGCCCTCGACAACTGACGGCTGGTTCGTTATATTTTCGGAATACAACAACAGTATTCGTAAAAGATTACGCTCGACCACTTCGGTTTTACTTTCTATTGCGATACGTTTTTGTTGTTCTTCCAAAGTTTCTATCGGCTGCTCTTCTATTGGTTGAGCATCGGGAGTTTCGGTAGGGGGTTGAGAGTTTTCAGCTTGTTGTTTTTTGCGTTTGTCTTCTTTGGTTTTCAGATAAGCGTTGTGGATTATCTCTTTATTGAGTTGGTCGGTCAGAACGGCTTCGCGTATCTTCAAAATAGATGAACACTGCTCAATGTAGGTCGTCCTCTCTATCAAATCGGGAATCAAAGAAATGGAATGGATTATGTCTTTGACAAGTTCGGCTTTCTTTATCGGGTCGCCTTGTGCTTGTTGCAATGCAAGATTGGTTCGGTAGATAATGAAATTTTGAGCGTTATCTTTCAAAAACTGTTGGAACTCGTCCTGTGTGTGTTTGCGTGCAAAACTGTCGGGGTCGTCTCCGTCGGGAAACAATACGATGGATATGTGCATTCCCTCTTTGAGGAACATATCCGTTGCACGGATTGCAGCGTGAATACCTGCCGCATCGCCGTCATACAATACGGCAACGTTGTTCGTACAACGCTTTATCATAAGGATTTGGTCGGTCGTCAGAGCCGTACCTGAGGAAGCGACAACGTTTTTGACTTCATTCTGGCTCATCATTATGGCATCGACATTGCCTTCGACCAAATAACAAAGGTCTTGTTTGGCAATCTCGGTTCGGGCGAAGTTAAGACCGAATAAGGTCTTGCCTTTGATGTATATGGGACTCTCGGGACTGTTTACGTACTTGGCTTTGGTCTTGTCGCTACTCAGAATACGAGCTGAAAATCCCAAAACCCTGCCTCCGACATTATATACGGGAAACGTAACTCTGCCACGAAACCTGTCATATAACGAACCGTCTTTCTCGCTTTTGAGAACAAGGCCGCTTTTTATCAAATCCTCTTCCTTGTATCCCGATTGCAAAGCGTATTGCGTAAAGTCATTACCTTTTTGCTTGCTATAACCCAACTGCCATGTGTCTATGGTTTGTCGGGATATTTGTCTTTCTTGGAAGTATGTCAAACCAATCTCTTTTCCCTCGTCGCTATTCAAAAGGTTGTCGTAATAATATTTGCAAGCCAACTCATTGATGTGAAACATCACGTCTTTTTCGTCCCTTGCTTGCAATTCCTCTTGCGAGAGTTCCTTTTCCTTGATTTCTATACCGTATTTCTTTGCCAAGTACCTCAACGCCTCAGGATAGGTGTAGTGTTGGTACTTCATCACAAAGGCGACACTGCCTCCGCCCTCCCCGCAACCGAAACATTTGAAGATTCCCCTCGATGGATTGACGACAAAAGAAGGTGTTTTTTCGTTATGAAAAGGACAACATGCGATATAATTCACACCGCGTCTTTTTAATTCCAAGAAGTCTCCGACGACTTCTTCGATTTTCGCCGCATCGGTGATTTTTTCTATGTCCTCCCTGCTTATCATACTCGAAAAACTTTTTTCTTTGTGGAATTTATCGTACTAATCAACGCTGATTTTTCCTATATTGACCGTACAATCTTTGCAATTACCCGTACAATCCTTGCATTTTTCTTTATCCCAATCAAAGGCACAAGTGTGCGAAAATTTGCCGTTCTTTTTGAAGAATACTTTTACACCCAACAAAATTCCGCAAATAGCAACGACAGCAATGGTAATAACCAATATCAAACCAAATTCTTTCATTTTCTCTCTTTTCTATATTATCCTTATAACTATAAGCCTTAATAAAAAAAGCCTTAGTCTTAACAGCGTTGCAAATTTACGATTTTTTTCCATACTTTCAACAACGTTGATTTGCTTTTTCTTGTACGGCAAAATTTTGGTGCGAAGCCACGAAATTAGTATTTAATACTATTTCACTGATGTTTAACACTAATCAAATAATGTTTAACACTAATTTGAGTCTTTGAGGCTCCTGTATATCAGTATCATTTATTATGGTTTTCTTTGGTGGAAAGCAATCCGCAGGCGGCGGAAATATCCGAGCCTTTGCTTTGACGTATCGTTACATTAAAACCTTTGTTTTTCAGTTTAGTGGCAAAGGCTTGCATTTCGCTCTTATCCGCTCCCACAAAAGGCGTATCGGGAACGGTATTGAAGGGTATAAGATTGATTCTGCACGAAAGACCGTTCAAAAGTCTTGCTATGGCATTGACGTGCGAAGCAGAAGAGTTAAGGTTTTTGAAGACAATATACTCAAAAGTCAAATGTCGCTGTTTTGTCCAATCGTACGAACGCAGAAGTTTGACGACCTCTTCTATCGGATAGGCTTTATCGACGGGCATAATGTTTTTTCGCTCTTCTTTTATGGCGTTATGAAGCGATATTGCCACATCGGTGTTCGTTTTATCCAAAAACTCTTTTAAGTTAGGCATAAAGCCGCACGTTGAAACGGTAATCCTACGAGGGGATAAGGCGTAACCCCAATCCGAAGTAAGAATATCAAGAACATTTCTTACTTCATCAAAATTATCCAACGGCTCACCCATACCCATAAAGACAATATTGTTTATGGAAAGCCTTTTATCAACACTATTAATGTGAGCGTCCAAATCCGAATAGATATTGATAATTTCGTGTGAGGTAAGATTACGGACAAATCCCATTTTACCCGTTGCACAAAAGGCACAATTCATTTTACAGCCCGCTTGCGTGGAAATACACAATGTGGTGCGGTCGTTATCAAAGATAAGCACGGCTTCAACCAACACTCCGCCGAAATATTCAAAGAGATACTTTCGCGTTCCGTCCTTAGAAATAACTTCTTTGGTGTGAGGAATGTGTCCGATAGTGTATTGTTGCGAAAGGATTTCCCGTACTTTCAAAGAAATATTAGTCATAGAGTTTATATCTGAAACTCTTTTTTTGTAAATCCAATCGCAGAGTTGTTTAGATACAAATTTCGGTGCAGCGATGTCTTGTACTATTTTTGTGATTTCACTGAATGTTTTTCCGATTAAAGCCTCCATAATCAAGATTTATTAAACAATCGTCCTTGATACGTATTCAAGGCAATCATTTTGTTTTCTATGGTTTGTACTATCTGTTCGTTGCGTATGGGTTTGAGTGTGTCGCCTTGCAAAGTCTTCCAACTCTTTCCTACATTGTATCGTGGCGGCACTTCGCTCGCAAATCGTTCTATTATTATATGAGGATTGAGCCGTTCCAAGAACTCTATGATAAAGTCGGTGTATTGCTCGAACTCGAAGAAATGATACTTGTCGGGGTTTGATTGATAATCTTTTTGCATTGTAGTATTGGAAAGGATTTGCAGTTGATGAAATTTCAGGTTGTCTATTGGTAAAGACGATAAAATTTCCGCTTCTTTAAGCATTTGCTCTCTTGTCTCTGTCGGAAAGCCGAAAATAAGATGTCCGCCCACTTCCAAGCCTCTTTTATGGGCTTGTTGTATTGCGTTTATCGTACAAGCAAAATCGTGTCCGCGATTAACGGCTTGCAATGTCTTATCGTAACAAGATTCGATGCCGTATTCTATTACTATATGGTGATGTTGATTTAGTTCTTGCAGATAATCCAATTTTTCGTTATCCACACAATCGGGTCGTGTGCCTATCACCAAGCCTATTATCTCGGGGTGGGAAAGGGCCTCGCCGTATCGTTCTTTCAAAACGTCCAATGGTGCGTATGTATTTGAATAAGGCTGAAAATATGCCAAGTATTTACCTGCTTTTTTATATCGCCAAGAATGGAACTTAATACCTTCGTCTATTTGTGTCGTTATGCTGTCGAATTTTCTGCAATACGAAGGGTTGAAAGCCTCATTGGAGCAAAAACTACACCCACCTGTCGAAATTTTTCCGTCCCTGTTGGGACACGAAAAGCCGGCATCTATCGAAAGTTTCTGCACACGAGATGAAAACTTCTTACGCATATAATTTGAATATGCGTTAAAAGGTCGCTCGGTCTGCCAAGGATAATTACTCATTATGATTTACTGCGCTATAACGTAAAAGCGAAACAATATGAATGGTTTTCAAATCAATGGAGTGTTTATCTATATAATTTTGTATTTTCAACAAACAAGCCGCATCTGTCGAGGTTATATATTCTGCTCCCATTGATAAAGCGGATTCCACCTTGCGTCTTGACAATTCATCACTAAGCGGTTTGTTGTATATCTCCAATCCCGATGCCCAACCGCAGCAACAACTCGAATTAAAATCGTCTTTATTGACCAATGTCAAGCCTTTAACCTTTGATAAAATCAATTGCGTCTCTTCGGTTAAATTGTATTCGTTTGCAGCATGGCAATTGTTATGTAGATAAACCTTAAAGGGAAATTCTACACCCAAATCACAATCGGGACGAATGGAATGAATAAACTCCGTAATATCCATTATTCTTTGAGCCAAAGATTTTTGGGAATTGTGATTTGAGGTATTGTGAAACAGATTTGCAAATTTTGTTTTTATGTATCCGATACAAGAAGTCGAACAACCGACAATGAGATTAGTCCCCTTGAAATCGTCAATAAACTTCTCCCCGACTTCTTTCGCCATATCCCAATTGCCATTGTCGTACAAAGTTCTTCCGCAACAGGTTTGATTTTCGTTGTAATTGACCTTGAAGCCTAAACTCTTAACCAAATCAATCAAATCTCTGCCAACATTAGGACAAAACTGATCAACACTGCAAGGGATAAATATATCGACTTCTTTTTTCATTTTAATATTTCGGATTATATTATTTCCAATAAAGTTTCGCAAAGTTAGTATAAATTTTAATTATTTGCGTAATTTTGCACCTTAAAACAACAAATTATGCATAATTCACCTATCATTCAAGCACTATTTCTCGGCGGTTTTATTATCGTCATCTTGTTTCTTTTGATAATGGACTTGGGCGTCTTTGAGAAAAAAGACAAAATTGTTTCATTCAAAAGAGCCTTATGTACAACATTCATTTGGATATTGTTGGCTTGCGCATACGGTTTGTTTCTTCGTTTTACGGGGGAACAAATGCACGGCATCGAAGATAAAGAAGCCTTGGTTGAGATTGTCAATAAATACCACGGTCATACATTGGCTCACAAAGTGGAAGCAATGGATTTTACCGAAGGGTTAAATGCTTACAGAAAGCAGAGTACTTTGGAATATTTCACTGGGTATTTGATTGAATACTCTTTAAGTATAGATAACATCTTTGTTATGATTCTTATATTTTCTTCATTTGCCGTTCCGCCACAATACTACAAACGAGTTTTGATGTGGGGTATCTTGGGAGCAATGGCAATGAGATTTATATTCATCTTTGCTGCCGGAGCGTTGGTTGCCAAATACGAATGGGTCTTGATGGTGTTCGGCGTGTTCTTGCTGTATTCTGCAATAAAAATGTTTATAGAACGAAACAAGAAAGAAGAAGTCCATCCCGAAAACAACCCAATAGTGAAATTGTTTTCTAAATTCTTCCCCGTAACCAACGAAATCACAGACCACAGTTTTGTTCGCAAGATTAACGGACGAAGAGTTATAACTCCGTTGTTACTTTGTTTGGTTGTAATAGAATTTAGTGATGTTTTGTTTGCTGTGGATAGTATTCCTGCTATATTTTCGGTAACAAAAGACCCTTACATAGTTTTCTTCTCTAATATATTCGCCATTTTGGGACTACGAAGCCTATTTTTCTTAATAAGCAGTATAATACGAATGTTTAGATTTTTGAAAATCGGTTTAAGTGTTTTGTTGCTCTTTATAGGTATCAAAATGATTTTGGAATGCAAGCCGATAGATATAGATATTCCTATTTCACTGTCTTTAATAATCATTGTAGCGATATTAATGATTAGCATACTGATGTCAGTGATTATTCCGCCGAAAAGTGATAAGGAAAAAATCGCTTAAAGAATAAGTATTTTAACATCTATATCACAAATTCTAAACAATAACATCAATCAACACAAATAATATGCAAGCAATAATTTTGGCGGCAGGAATGGGCAAACGACTTGGAGAATTTACCAAAAACAACACCAAATGTATGGTAAAAGTCAATGGCGTTATGCTTATCGACAGATTGTTGGAACAATTATCCAAACTCAGTTTGAAAAGAGTTGCAATAGTTATCGGTTATCAAGGTCAGAAACTTAGAGAATATGTCGGCCAAGAAAACAGAGGTATGAAAATAGAGTACATTGAGAACCCTATTTACAGTACAACCAATAACATTTATTCTTTGACCTTAGCCAAAGACATTTTGCAAGCAGACGATACATTGTTATTGGAATCCGATTTGATTTTTGATGATGACATTTTGCCTCTTCTTGCAAACAATTCTTATCCTAATCTTGCTTTGGTTGCCAAATATGAGAATTGGATGGACGGAACTATGGTCAGAATAGACGATGATGACAACATAATAAGCATTGTACCAAAGAAAGCTTTTTTGTACGAAGATATTGATTTTTATTATAAGACGCTTAACGCATATAAGTTCAGTAAAGAATTTTCTTGTAATGAGTATGTGCCGTTTTTGGAAGCATACAGCAAGATGATGGGTAACAATGAATACTATGAACAAGTGCTAAAAGTGTTGGTAAGTTTGGATAATTCCACACTTAAAGCCCTGCCGATAGGAGATAGACATTGGTATGAGATTGATGATGTACAGGATTTGGATATAGCATCGACATTGTTTTCCAACCAAACCACGAAATACTATGAATACCACAAAAGATACGGAGGCTTTTGGAGATTTCCGTTCCTTATGGACTATTGTTACTTGGTAAATCCTTTTTTCCCGACTAAACGAATGAAAGACGAGTTGCGATATAATTTCGGCACCTTACTTACTCAATATCCGTCGGGAATGTACGTCAATTCACTGCTTGCAGGAAAATATTTCGGAGTTAATCAAGATTATATTGTGGTTGGTAACGGTGCTGCCGAATTGATTAAAATCGTAATGGAAGAACATACATCTGAAAAAGTCGGAGTTATATACCCTACATTCGATGAATATCCCAATAGATTAAAGTCAAACCAAATCGTTGCCTTTGTTTCAACCAAAAAAGATTTTAGATACTCTGCCCAAGATTTGATTGATTTCTTTTCTATTAATCCTATATCAATGCTTTTGTTGATAAATCCCGATAATCCTTCGGGCAATTACATCGAAAAAGATGATTTATTAAAACTTGTGGATTGGTGCAGTAAGAAAGGTATTAGTATTTTGGTTGATGAAAGTTTTGTGGATTTCACTTTGCAAGGTAAAGACAATTCCATACTTGATAACGATATTTTGAGCAAATACCCAATGTTAATGGTAATGAAAAGTATCAGTAAATCCTATGGTGTTCCGGGATTAAGGTTGGGTGTTCTCGCTTCGGGAAATACCGACATTATCAAAAAATTGAAGAAAGAAGTATCGATTTGGAACATTAATTCGTTTGCGGAATATTATATGCAGATATTCGGCAAGTACGAAGAGGATTACAACAAGGCTTGCAAGAAATTTATTGAGGAAAGGGAAATATTTTTTAATGAATTGCAGAGCATTGATTACTTACACGTGATGCCGTCCGATGCAAATTATTTTCTTTGTGAGGTAACAAAAAAATATACTTCCTCAGAACTGACGCAGAAATTGATTGAAAACGACGTTATCATATCCAACTGCGGTTTGAAACACAATATGGAGGGCAAAAATCTAATACGTTTGGCAGTCAGAGACCGAAAAGACAACGCTAAGTTGATTGATATTTTGAAAAAACTCTAAAAAGATGAACATAAATATTTGTTTAGTCGGCGGAGGTAATCTAACGCATGCCATAGCAGGCTTTCTTGGAGCAAAAAATAATGTTAAAATAAACATCTTGACACGAAAACCGGAATTATGGTCAAAGGAGATTTTGGTAACAAGTGATTCTACAAAATTAGTGTCTCACATTAATTTAATAACTAATGACACTAATCGAGCAGTTACTGACACTGATATTGTGTTGTTATGTCTTCCTGGATTTGCAATAAAAGAGACATTGGAGAAAATAAAACCTTTTATCGGCAGTAGCACAAAGGTCGGTTCGGTTGTGTCAAGTACGGGATTTTTCTTTGAGGCGTTAGATATTTTACCAAAAGATATTTCACTTTTCGGATTTCAACGAGTGCCGTTTATTGCAAGGACAATAGAATATGGCAAGAGTGCCAAAATTTTAGGCGACAAAAAAGAACTTAAAATTGCAATTGAAAGAGACAATAACAAGGAGGATTTACGCTCAACGATAGAATATCTATTTGAAAAGCCTACGATTTTGTTGGAAAATCATTTCGCCGTAAGTTTATCAAACAGCAATCCATTGCTACATACTTCCCGTTTATACACAATGTTCAATAACGATAAAGTTCTTTACGATAAAAATCCATTGTTTTATGCCGATTGGACAGATGAAGCCTCCGAAGTATTGATACAAATGGATAAGGAGTTTTTCTTAATATTGGATAAATGCAATGTAAAGCAGGGCATCGTGCCGATATTGGAATATTACGAAAGTTATGACAAGCATTCTTTGACAAATAAACTACGTTCGATAAAAGCTTTCAAGAGTATTCTTTCACCTATGATTGAAACGCAGGGTAAGTATAAAATAGATTGGAATAGTAGATATTTTACGGAGGATTTTCCATTCGGATTAAAATATATTTACGATCTTGCGCACAAATATGATATACCTGTTCCGACTATCGATAAAGTTTATTTATGGGGTGTTAAGATGATTGCAAAGAATAAAAATAAGGCGTAAAATATATTTTTTTGAAAAAATATTTTGTCAATTAAACTTTTCGCAGTAATTTTGCAAACTGAAAATAGGATGCGGGGTAGAGCAGTGGTAGCTCATCGGGCTCATAACCCGAAGGTCGTAGGTTCGAGTCCTTCCCCCGCTACTTTCTTTTTTTATAGGGATAAGCAAATGTGTAACAAAAAAACATATATGTCCCCTTTGGTAATCACTTGCAAGTAAATCCCCGATGCACGTAAATAATCCTGATAAAAATATTACTCAAAAAAACACTCCAAGTAAAAGTTCTAACAACTCAGATATACAATTATCCGAAAACATCGGTTTAGTCGTATGCTCAACAGGAGCATTCTATGTTGTCAAAACACAAAACAATCAGACAATCAATTGCGTTGTCAAAGGTAAGTTCCGTATAGCAGGCATAAAGACCACAAATCCTATTGCAGTTGGAGATATGGTGCATTTCGTATTTACACCCAATAGTGAGTTTGCGCAGATAGATAAAATCTTTCCTCGCAAAAATTATATCATTCGTAAATCCGTCAATCTTTCTAAACTATACAGTATCGTAGCGTCCAACATTGATATGGCGTTTTTAATAATCAGTTGCAAAAATCCACAAACCGATACTATGTTTATTGATAGATTTTTGGTAACAGCCAACGCCTACAATGTACCTTGTACAATCGTTATAAACAAAATAGATTCCTACGACGAGTCGGCACAATTGTACGCAGCCTATTTAACCGATATTTATGAGAATATAGGATATAAAGTTCTTTACACAAGTTGCGTAACGGGTGCAGGTATTGATAATTTGAAGCAAAACTTAAAAGGCAAGATTGCTTTGTTCAGTGGCAACAGCGGTGTGGGAAAAAGCACTTTGATTAACTTACTTTGTCCAAATGCCAACCAAAAAACAGCCGAAATATCCTCTTCTCATCATAGCGGCAAGCATACAACGACTTTTGCTTCTATGATTCAATATGAGGATATCAATATAATAGATACTCCCGGCGTTAAATCTTTTGGTATCGTGGATTTCAAAAAAGAGGAATTGGCTCTTTATTTTCCTGAAATGAAAGAACGGTTGCATGATTGCAAATACTATAACTGCACTCATACACACGAGCCGCATTGTGCCATTAAAGAGGCTGTCGAATCGCAAGAAATATCCCCTGAACGCTACAACAACTATATCAAATTGCTAAATGCCGATGATATGAACCAATAAGTCATCACTCAAAAACCTAAAAATTATGCAAACCACAGACAAAAAAAAACTGCTTATAGTTGGAAATTCTTCTTCCATTCATACCAATAATTTGAAATCACTTGTTGAGGGTTATTTCTCAGAGACCGAGATATTGGATAATAAAACATTTTCATTTCATAGTCCGACCAAACTTCTAAAATCCATATTCAACACCAAAAAATTACTGAAAACTTTTCGCCCTGACTTTATTATTTTATACCAAATAGATGTTGCGGCTTTTTGTTTGAGTATTTTGAATAAGAAAATCCCTACTCTTGTTGTGGGTATCGGTAGCGATATTTTGATTGTGGCAAACAAAAGCAAACTAAACCGTTTTCTTGCAAGTTTTGTTATTAACAAAGGAAAATATTTCAATGCAGGAAGTCCTGCTATCGAGAAAAAAATGCGGCAATTGAGCAAAAAACCGATAGATATTATTCTTGCAAATTTGGGTTGCAATGATATTTTACCCCAAAAGAAAGAAAACATAATTTTTTCCAATCGTCTGCATAAGGACTTGTATAATATAGATAAGATTATCATTGCTTTTCATAAGTTTTTGCAAAACGAGAAAAATCAAACGTATAAACTTATTATCGCCGCAAGCGGCAAAGAAAATGAATACTCTTCTCTTGCCAAAAGTTTGGGAATAGAAAAAAATATAGAGTTTATTGGCTGGCTTGATGCATCGAAAAATGCCTATTATTACTCTATTGCCAAAATTTGGGTGTCTTTGCCAAGCAGTGATTCCATAAGTATTTCTCTTTTGGAGGCTATGTCCGCCGGTTGTCTGCCTGTTTGCTATGATGTTGAAGCCTTAAATGGTTTTCTTGTCGATAATAAAAATGCGGTTATCGTTAAAGATTTTGACGAAAACTTCTTTGAGCGTGCTTTGAACTTATTAAACGATGATTTGATAACAAATAATCGCAAACAAGCAAGACAATTTGCAGACAAAGACACTAATCGTAAACGTTTTTACTCAATCTTCGATAAAGAATTTGTGAAATGAAAATAGTACATATAACAACGGTTCATCAAAGATTTGATTCCAGAATTTTTTATAAGGAATGCTGTTCGCTGCAAAAGGAATTTGGCGATGTAAGTCTTATTGTTGCCGACGGCAAAGGTGATGAAATTGTCGGTGGTGTTAAAATTATTGATATAGGTATTGAATCCAATAGATTGAAACGCATACTTTTTTCCTCAGATAAGGCAATCAAAAAGGCAATGGAACTAAATGCCGATGTGTATCATTTTCACGATGCCGACTTGCTTATTGCTTGCAGAAAGTTGAGTAAATATGGCAAAGTTATATTTGATTCCCACGAAGATTTTCCACTTTTGATGTTGCAGAGGCCATATATCCCGAAAATTTTGCGTAAAAGTTTTTATTTCATTGCCAAACATATCGAAAGAAAAACATTCAAAAAACTATCGGCTATTGTTACCGCAACCGATAATATTAATAAAAAATTTTACGGATATGATACCAAGAAAACAAATACTCCAAACACTCGCTCCAAACCTATTGTAACTGTTAGAAATTTCCCAATAATTGAAAATAATACAAACGAAAATTTCTACAATAGCAATGCTGTCAATCGTTTTACATTAAATACGGCTTGTTATGTGGGAGGTTTGACGCAAATTCGTGGAGTGGAGCAAATGATACGTGTTTGCGAGAAAGCGGGATTTCGATTGATTTTAGCAGGTAGTTTTGACGATGAGGTTTTCTTTGAAAAAATGAAGTCTTTGAGTGGTTGGAAAAACGTGGAGTATCTTGGTTTTGTTCCGCATAAGGAATTGAACGGAAAAGTATATAATTGCAGTTCGGTAGGATTGAATATGCTTTTGTCGGCACCTAACCACACCGATTCGATACCTATCAAACAATTGGAATATATGTCTGTCGGTTTGCCGGTAATAATGACCAAGCACATCAATTTTTGCAAACAAGTGGATAGTGTCTGCCATTGCGGAGTGTTGGTTACTCCCGAAAATATCGATGAGTGCGTCAAGGCTCTTAATTACTTAAAACAAAATCCCGATAAGGCAAAACAAATGGGCGATGACGGTAAAAATGCCGCCTGCACATTATATAATTGGGAGAACGAAAAGAAAAATCTTATCAATTTGTACAAAAATTTAAGTTAAAGGCTTTGTTGTTAAACTCAATAATGATTACGAAAAAATAATTAGGGAAACTATCAAATTAGTTTCCCTAATTATTTTACTGATGTTTAACACTAATTTATTAATCACTCACATTAATTTGCTAATGTTAAACATTAATTTTGTGATTACTGTTTAGAAATTTTTCTTGTAATATTGTTGTCTCCCATTATTACATTTACCAAATATATTCCGTCTTGCAAATCGGATATATCTATCGATGTGTTTTCGTTTGACGCTTTTATTTGTTTCAATTGCTTACCGCTGACATCTAATATCGTTATTAAAGCATCGTGTTCCACACCTTGAATGTATAGAATATTTTTTGCAGGATTTGGATATACTTTCACTTTGTCGTTCAAATTGACTTTGTCAATTCCGCTCACACAATCGGTTTCCATTGTCTCTTCTCCCCATTCTACATTATACACAACAGTCGAATCGCAGCCCAACCAAGTCTGATATTTGAATATATATGTTCCCGGAGCATTGATAACCTTATCATCAACCTCGAAACTATCGTCTGCTTTCAATGTCCAACAATAGTTATCCATTGCAACAGGATTTACTTTCAAGTCAATATTTATCAAAGAGTCGCCACCGGTTAAATTTGTATAAGTGTAACTATATTTTCCAGTTTGAGTAAGATACTCATCGGCTATCTCCATATAATATTCTTGGTTCTCGCATATCGTTGTATCAATGTTAATGGTGTCAAACCTACGCATATCTTTCGCAAGAAACAATCCGGATTGATAGCTTTCATCACCAATATTACAGATGCCGATAGTAATTTTGTAATAAGCATCGGCTACGACAAATGTACTTGCCGTAGGAAGTTTTGTAGTATATTCGTTAAATCCGCAAGACGAGGTACAAGAACCGGTAGGCACTATATGATACTCTGGGTTGCTATGAGGTTGCGAGTGTCCGTAACTACCGTGATTGACAGTGTTAATCATCACAGCTGTTTGGGTTCCGGGTACAAGAGCTAAGTTCTGCATCTCATACGCAGTACCCCCCTGAACAACATTACCAAGAGAATCATAAGGACCTGAGAAATAAAATCCAAAAAAGTCATTAAACGAACTATTAACGAAACCCGGATATTCATCAGAAGCAAAACAATATGAGAATTGGAAGTTATCAATATTTGGTTTAATCCAAAACGTAAGCAAGGCAATGGTATTCATCGAGGTAGCAGTTTTACCTTCTTCTATACAATACTTGGTATATGTCCAATAGAATGTACTATCCGACATATTATACATACCAATATTTGGAGAAGCTCCTGATCCGTAACCACCAGGCTGTGCCTGTTGATAGCCACAAGTGGTCATAACCAAACCACTATCCATTGGCATATCGCAAAGATTGGTTATGTTGTTCTTAAATGCCCCAATTTGATTGCTACTAACCGTTGATTGCCCTTGAAATAAAGATGGGTGTAGGGCATCATTTGCCAAAGTGATATTAGGACCTATCAAATACTGCTGAACTATCTGCTGAACCGTTTTATTAGATACGGAATATGTAGTAACTTGTGAAAAAGAATTTGCCACAAACAACATAAGAACCGAAACGAACAATAATATCCTTTTCATTTTTTTTGCGTTTATATAACTTATACGTCGGCAAAGTTATGTATATTTTTTTTACCAGCCAAATTTTTTCTTAAAAAAATAACAATAAAATGAATTTTTTCAAAAAAAACGTGTCTATATGTCGAGTTTCAAAAAAATGTAACGATAGAAAAATCAAAAATTTACGAAAAATATTTAACACTATCTCCAAACATAAAAATAATTACGGACATTAATTTACTGATGCTGGAGATTATTTTGCCAATATTAAACATTAATTAAATGATAAGCACTTAAAATAAATTCTCTCCTTTTTAAGAAAAATAAAAAGCCAACAAATTTTTAACACCTATACCTATCAATATCAAACCTCCTATAATCAACGCAAAAGGAGGCTTTACGAATTTTAGTTTTTCGCCGCTCTTCCAACCGATAAGTGTCATAACAAAAGTTACTGCAATGATTACCAACGTAAGAACAGCCACCTGTACATCGTTATATTGCATTCCAAAACCGATACCTGTAACAAAAGCATCGATACTTGTTGCCAAGCTCAAAAGCAATATAACCTTAAAACTGCTTACATCAAACGTATGATTTTTGAGTGAATAACTTCTGCCCTCCATAAACATCTTCAAACCGATAATAAACAACAGCGTAAAGGCTATCCAATGTGCAAAAGAAATAACACTACCTTTGAAAACATATCCTATCAAACTGCCTATTAATGGCATACCCCCTTGAAAGACACCAAAACAAAGTGCCATAAGTATTGCCCTCGGCAATTTGATTGTACGCTGCAATCCGCAGGTTATACCAACCGTAAAACAATCCATAGCCAATGCCAAACCTATAAGTAATGCCTCCAAGAAAAAACCTATTGTCATAATTGTGTTGTATTTATTTGTTGTTATGTTGTGTCTCTAATTGTAAATCTGTTGTGTAAGCAATATAAAATCGTCTTTGGATAATTGTTCGGGACGCAGGGTCTTGAATTTTTCATCTATATTGTCCAAATTCATTTGTAATGGTTTCAAACTCTGACGTAACATCTTTCGCCGTTGATTAAACGCCGTTTTGACAACTCTTACAAAATCTTCTTCCTTAACTCCTAAATCCTTTACATTATTACGTTTCAATCTAATAACCGCACTTTGTACTTTCGGCATTGGATTAAAAACCGTATTGGGGACAGTGATAAGATACTCCATATCATAAAAAGCCGAAAGCAATACAGACAAAATTCCGTAGGTTTTACTTCCCGATTTTGCGACAACCCTATCGGCGACTTCCTTTTGAAACATTCCCACAACTTGGTCAATCAAATTTTTGTTCTCAAATACTTTGAAAAGAATTAAATTGGAAATGTTGTAAGGGAAATTACCAATCAAAGCAAAATGTTCATTATTGAAAATCTTTGTCAGTGATGTCTTCAAAAAATCTCCTTCAATTATTTTGCCTTTAAGTTGTGGAAAATTTGCGTGAAGATATTCCACACTTTCGGAATCTATCTCCACAATCTTGAAATTACTTGTCGTCGGTATCAAATACTTTGTCAAAACACCCATACCTGCACCTATCTCCAACACATTACTTCTGATTTCCAAACTATCAACAATTGTTTTGGCAATATTTTCATCTGTCAAAAAATGTTGTCCCAAAAATTTCTTCGCACGTACTTCCCGCATAGTCGCAATTATTGTTATTTTTTCTAAGTGTGGTTTGCTTTTGTTTGTATTACTTCAAATTCATTTCTTTTCTCACTTCACTAAGCGATTTGCCCTTTTCCAAATCTATATAAAACGTTTCGTGTCCCGAGTTTCTTTTTTCAAGTGGTGGCAATTGCATATAGTTCCCGTAAATCAACGAAAGATAACCGTCATAGTCTTTGGGAATTTTTATTGTAGTATCCTCAAAAGCGTGGTCTATTGTATCGTCAAACCATTCACTCTTCAAAATTTTGCCTTTGGAGATTGACATACTCATACACTTATTTCCGTTGTAACAGGTATATGATTTTTCAAATTTTTTGTACTTGTCCAAATACTTTTGTTGAATATTCTTGCATAGACATCTCTGCAAAACAATTTTCAATCTCAAAGGATTGAAATGAGTCATATCTTCCACGAAATCAAATGGGCGTAACGTCATTTGATACCTTCTGAAAAGTCTTCGACTCTTGATTTGAATTTTCTTTATGGTTTTATCGTCCAAATCGAAATAATCAACAGGAAAAACATCAATGAAAAGTCCTAACACATAAGGGTAACACTTCTTTTCCCATATAGTGGTATTTTTATTGATAATCTTAGCAAAAGGCAGATAATAGCCCTCATCGTTGATACTCGTTACATCATAACCCTCTTTAATGAGTTCGCTTTTCAAGGATAGAAGTTTGTCGTAATCTTTTCGCGGCATATAAATATCTATATCATCGTCCCAAGGAATAAAACCTTTATGGCGAACCGCTCCAAGTATTGTCCCTCCGCAAGATACATATCTCAAATTATGCTTTTCAAGAAACGAAACAAGGAACTTGAATATCACAAGCAGCCTTTGTTGTTTCTCTTTTACCGTATATATTTTCTGGTTCATCAGATGTCTTTCGTTTGGTTTGCAAAGATATATAAAATATTCATAAGCACGATAAATTTCATTAGAACAATAAACGAAAACCGCCTATAATATTGCCGTAAAATCAGTGTTAATGATTAGCAAATTAGTGTTAAACACTATTTCGCCAATGTTAAACACTAATTTCATAATATCACTTATTATTTTTCGCTCTTGATAAATGGAGAAATTTTCTTATAGATGGATTGTTTAAGCATTACGTTTTTTAATCACACCAACATAAATCAACAACACAACATTCATCATAAGTGCATAAACTATGGCAGGTACGGCAATAGCACCATTGTTGAAGATAAAGGGCGATGATGCCACCGCAATGGCTTGTGCTGCGTTTTGCATACCGACCTCTATAATTATCGTGCGACCTTGCGGTGTCGTCAGGTGGAATAGTTTCGACAAAACGAAAGCACACGCCACGCATAAAATCAATAGCAACGTAACCACCGAGCCAAGTTTAAAGAAATTATCGACAATTACCGAAAAATTCTGAATAAAGAATATCCCTGCAAGTAACATCAACAATGGAAAAGCAACCTTTGAAAGAATTTTTTCGATTTTTGTTGCAATACTTTCTTTTGCACTTTTCAAAATCATACCTGCAACAATAGGCAGAAATACCAATAACAAATTTTGTATAAGAAGATTTTTTATTGGCAATCGTACAACAAATTCTTCGCCGAACGCATTGGAAACACCTCCGACCCAATTGACAGTAAGATTCATAATAAAAGGTAAAGTGAAAAGAGTTATCACGCTACTAAGAGCTGTCAGTGAAACACTCAAAGCCACATCGCCTTTTGCCAAATATGAGAACGCATTACTCGATGAGCCTCCCGGACAGCAAGCAATAAGCATTATACCGATAAACAGCAATGGCGATAAACCAAATGCCCTTGACAACAAAAAAGCAAGTGCAGGCAACAAAATAATCTGACCAGACAAAGCGACGATAACAGGTTTTGGCTTTTGGAATATTAGTTTGAAATCATTGAGTTTAAGAGTTAATCCCAATTGAAACATCAAAAGGGTAAGAATTGGTAATACTATAAAGACACTATTCATAATATTTTTATTTGTTTTATTATCCGCTGCAAAATTACATCAAATCCATTAAATGGTGTTAATGATTAAGAAAATTATGTTAACGTGAGTTCGACGAAATATAATCGTCTAAAAAATTGGTGATTAGCGAAAATTGTTGTAATTTTATAGTGTAAAAAAAAGAATA
>OMYR01000024.1 GCA_900315335.1 uncultured Bacteroidales bacterium | reverse complement strand
GACGATGTAAATGTATCTGACGGTGTTGAGACAATAACAATCAATAGCGAAAGATACGCAAGCGGCGTATATTACGTAAGAGTAATGAGCGAGGGTATCAACAAAACAACTACATTGATTAAGAAATAATCAAACGGAGTTTTCAATTTTTCAAAGGTGGAGTTTTAATAACTCCACCTTTTTTGTTACAATTTCAAAGAGAATTGATGAAAAATAATTCAAAAATATAAGAGTAAAAATTTTACCACTTATCGCAAAATTAGTGTTAAACACCAGTGAAATAGTGTTAAACATCAGTAAATTTTTGTTAAACATTAATTTTACCAAACTCGGTCGTTATATTTTGCTTACCGCTTTTGATGATTTTGTCAAATGTGAGATCAATTCTTAAAGTATTTGTAGAATTTGAACAAAATATATAAGACATTAATTCTACAAATTAATAGACATTGTTCATATAGGAACATTATAAATATTTAATCTTTTGATAATCTTTCGTTAATTTTCGTTGAACTCACGTTAAATACTATTTCATTGGTGTTTAAACTGATAATTTAATATTAGATAAAAATCTATTTTCTTGTCAATTTCATTTGCGAAATAGAGTATTGAGTGTATTGAAGCATGGAGAAAAGATAGGTTTTCATATTCTCGGCTTGCTGTGAGTAGGCTTTGATATAGTTTTTGTTTTCCTTGTCGCTGCCACGATAGTAAAGGCTTTCGTGTCCCGAGTCTCTCCAAACATATTTCCAAACGCTGTCTTGCGCAACTGCGTAATGAGGATAAGACGAAATGGCGTAAGTTCGCTGACCGCCAAAGATGTTTAAGCCCAAAGTATTTTCGTTCAGGTATGATTTGTCTGCCATTGCAAGGATTGTAGGGGCAATATCGGTTTGACAGGCAAGGTTGTCGTTGGTGGAATGATTGATAACGCTTGGCATATATACGATAAACGGAATTTTATCCTTACCGTTGCAACCTACGAAAACAAAAACGGTAGATTTGAACCACGCCGTTTGTTTTGCGGAACTGATAAGTTTTTTGATGTGATTGTCGGTATTTTTGATATGTTGGTCTTGTGAATTGTTGCTAACCAAGATGCAAGAAAGGAATGTGTCGGTAAGTTCGGATATTTCTTCGACCTCATCTTCGGCAGTGATATTTGGGTCGGCAATAACGTCATCGAAATCGTTGCGATAAAGAAAACGTATCATATCGTTACCGTTCTTTTTTTGCCTTGTGATGAACAGGGTTTTGTATATCTTTTCTTTGAGAACGTTAGGCAGACCGGAAAATCTGGCAGTGATAACGGAGTTCATGGAGTTAGCCGAAAGAATATTAGGATAGGCAAACAGAGTGGAGAACACGCCATTATGAACATTCTCGCCGTCAGGATAAACATTGGTAAAGGACAAAGCGTTGTCGGTTAAAGAAGAAAGATACGGCATCTGCTTGCTATTTACATCACTGAGCGTTATGTCTTCCATAAGTACCATGACAATGCTTGTCGATTTTGGTAAAGCGATTGTTGAAGAGGGTATATCGGTTTGGGAAATCATCTGCTGTTTAACAGTTTCTCGTGTTGTACCTCCGTCTATGACCGTAAGCGGAGGAATGTTTTGGAAAACTTCTTCTTCGATACTTTTCTCCAAATTAAACAGCGGACTTACGGCTAATTGATTAAAGAAATTGCTATCGCAAAAAGCAGCGGAAGAAACCCCCAAAGGCTTTCTCTCTGTTATCCTGCCGTACATACCAAGTCCGCACAAAGCAAGCAAAAGTACGGATACAAGAATGGTTTTGGATATTTTTCTTTCTTGAACAAACGGTGGAATGACTTTGAATAACGTTGCATTGTAAAGACAATACATCAGCCAAATATACCACGCAAGAGAAATCATAAAGATAGCGAAATACAACAGCACAACCGGATGTCTTACGATAATGGAACTAATGTATGCAGGAGATTGAACCCAAGATAAAACGATTATATTGATATGGCTTTTGAAATATGTAAAGTAAGCCAAATCTACTGCTATCAAACAATAGACAATAACAAACACAAAACAGATGAGTATATGCAACGAACGATAAAACCATTTTTTGTTGATGTTAAATACCGCACCTATTGCCATTGCTATCAGGAATACGACGAGAATCCAACACAAAACAATGGAATCAAAACGAATGCCCACCAAAAGACTTCTAAAAAGCAGGATAGGATTGATATCCGAAAAAGATACAAAGCAATGAATGGCGTAACCTGCAAATCGGTAAAGCAACATAAAGAATAATCCCAAAAAATATACACTTAGAATGTATTGCAGTTGCAAAGGGAGTTTGCTTTTAACGATGTTGGAGATATTTGTGTTAAACTCCTTGATGTTGTCGTTAATGTTCTTTATGTTTTTATTTATACTCATAACAAATTATAAAGTTTGAAGTTTTATAAGTTTTGTGTAATATCCGTTTTTATCCAAAAGTTCTTTGTGCGTGCCTGCTTCTACAATCGTTCCTTTATCCATAACAATTATCAAATCGCTGTCTATTACGGTCGATAATCTGTGAGCGATAACAATCATTGTTCTGCCCTGCATGGCATTGGATATGGCTGTGGTAACTTTATGTTCGTTTTCCGTATCCATGGCACTTGTGGCTTCGTCCATAAGCAGGATTTGAGGATTACGCAAGACGGCTCTCGCAATACAAAGCCTTTGTCTTTGCCCACCCGACAATTGCATGGCTCTATCGCCGGTTACGGTATCGTAACCTTGCGGCAAATCTTTTATAAATTCTTCGGCATTGGCAATACGGGCGGCGTTTATTATATCTTCCATATTGGCACTATCAAGGCCAAAGGCTATATTGTTTTTGATTGTGTCGTTAAACAAAATACTTTCTTGCGTTACAACGCCAAAGCACGAACGCAGAGTTTTCAAAGACAAATCCTTTATATCGACTCCGTCCATGGTTATCTTACCGCTAGTCGGGTCGGCAAAACGTACAAACAAATCGAAAAGAGTACTCTTGCCCGCACCCGAAGCACCGACAATAGCAACTTTTTGCCCTTTATGAACAGAGAAACTAATATCTTTTAAGCAAAAACTATCGTTTTGTTTGTAAGCAAAGCCCACGTTATCGAAAGTTATATTGTCTTTGAAATAAAAATTTGTTATCGGATTTTGGTGTTCTTGGATAGTTATTTCAGCATCTAATATGGCGATGATTCTACCTGCGGCTGCCTCGCCTTTTTTAAGATTGTAGTAGGCAGTTATCAATTCTTTTACGGGAGATATTAAACGGGAAAACAATAGTGTAAAGGCAATCAAAATGGCAGGGTGCATCTTGGAGTTCAATACCATTAAACCGCCGAAGATAACGACAAGGGCAAGAATCATTATAGAGAAAAACTCTGTCAATGGTGCTGCCAATTCTTGTCGAGCAATCACTTTGTTCATTGTCTTTGCGTAAGAAGTGTTATGAGAAAAGAATTTGTCAGCCATAACCTTTTCGGCATTCAAAGACTTGGTTATCTTAATCATTGATAAAGCCTCTTCGGCAAGAGAAAGCAAAGAGCCGATTTTTTGTTGTCCTTTGTAAGAATTTCTATTAAGAGATTCGCCGATTTTTTTAATCAAAAACATCGGTATAGGTAAAATCAAAAGAATAAATATCACAAATTTCCAAGATGCCAACAATAGCGTTGCCGTATAAACAATAATCATTACGGGATCTTTTACTGCCATTTGCAGACAAGTAAAGACGCTCCACTCCACCGTACTTACATCGGCAGTCATACGAGAAATAATATCGCCACGTTTTTGAGAAGAAAAGAAAGATATTGGCAAAGACGTTATCTTATTATACACATCGTTTCGTACATCTTTTATAACTCCGCTTCGTATAGGTTCAAGAAAATAAAAACCAAGATAACGACAAAGATTACCGAGTACGGTAAAGAAAATAAATCCGCAAGATATATATATTAAGCAAGTGAAAAAGCCTTGACTTTCCTTGTAATAGTTCAAATAATAGGCAAGATAGCCCATAACAGCGTCTTTTGAGAAACTAAGTTCGGGACAAACCTCAGGTGCTTCGATTATTCCGAACAATACACTCATAAAAGGAACAACCATAGCAATGGAAAACAGATTAAAAAAGACATACAAAACATTAAAGAGGATATTCAAAACAACATCCTTCTTATAATAAAAAATATATCGCAATAATCTAAATATACTCTTCATGTTTTTGGTATGTTATGGTAGTTCGCTATTGTGAGATATTGGCAAAATGATATGTGAAATCTATTTAAGAGTATTTTCTACTTGTGTTTTGTAAAGCCATTTTGTGGTCTTGCCCATAAAACGAATTTGTTTAGGGACAATACTTTCTTTGCTTTGCCCCGGTGTTGTATTGACTTCCAAGAAAAACAATTCATTGGTTTGAGTTTTCAAAATGAAATCTATTCTACAAACGCCTTTACAGTTAAGATTTTTATAAATCTTCTCTGCCGTGCGTTGAATTAAATTCGTAATTTTTTCATCGATAGGAGCAGGAACAATCTCTTCACTTAATCCTTTATACTTCGCTTCCCAATCAAAAAACTCCGTTTTAGGACAAATCTCTGCAATAGGCAATGCAGTAACTTTACCGTCAATTTGCATAACGCCGCAACTAAACTCGCGGCCTTTGATAAATTCTTCTATGATTACTTTTTGATGAACTTTGAACGCTTCATCTATTTTCGGTAATAAATCATCTTTTTCCGTAACTTTGAATGTACCCAATGACGAACCGCCTTGCGAAGGTTTTACAAATACCGGCAGACTAACCTTTGTCAATATCTCATCTGCATTCAAAGGTTTTTCATCTTCATAAACGAAAGTGTTGTTTGCCACATTTACAATCCCCATTTGTTTTACAACGGCATTGCAAATAACTTTGTCAAACGTAACGGCACTCGTCAAAGCATCGCATGTATTGTATGAAATATTAAGCATATCAAAATATCCTTGCAATAAACCATTCTCGCCCGGCGTCCCATGAACGATAATAAAGGCAGCATCAAAAAGAATTTTCTTTCCGTTAAGATTTAGTGAGAAATCGTTTTTATCTACTAAGATTTTGCAGCCTTCGTTTTCGTAAAACCACTCGTCTTTATTAATAATGATTTTATAGATATTATAATCGTCTTGAAGATTTTCCTCAACTTGTTGAGCGCTCTGCAATGATATCACATATTCACCTGAATAGCCGCCACAAACCAATGCTATCGTTTTTTTGTTGTCCATTTTAGTTTAATTATTTCAATCCAATCCTAATTTATATCAAGGATTTAAGTAAAATTATTTTTGTTTATAGTCGTTGTTTATTATTTCAATCGTTCTTTGAGTTGCAACAAAAGTTCTTTTGTTTCGAGTAATGTCTGTAAAACTTCTTCCTCGTCGCCATTTATTCGTTGTTTTGCAAATTCTTTCTTTGCTCCTGCAATCGAGTAGCCTTTTTGACGAGTTAAAAACAAAATCTTTTTTATCACTTCCACATCTTGCTTTCTATACAATCTGACGCCACGTTTGTTTTTATCGGGTTTGAGGTTTGAAAACTGCGTCTCCCAATACCTTAGTGTTGCAAACGTAACATTAAACTCGTCCGCAACTTCACCGATTGTATAATAAATTTTGTTTTCTAACATCGTCTTTATTGCTTTATGCTATCAATTGGGATAACGTAAATTTTCGTCTTTAATTTTATAAAGAACCTCATTAAGATATTTTTTTGCCTCATATTTTGCCATATTTAGGTCGTGAAGAAGATAGTTCCCGCAATCTTTTGCGCTCGCTCCGGGTATATCTCCACTGAAATCGACAATAAATTCAAAGGTTTTAGTCATTAAATCGACAATATCTTTGCTATCCAAATCACCTTTCATAAGAAGATAATTGCCCGTCAGACAACCCATAGGTCCCCAATAAATTATTTTATCTTTCCACTGCTCATTGTTGCGAAGAAATGTTGCCGCCAAATGTTCTATCGTATGTATTGCACCATTATGCAACACAGGTTCGTTATTCGGCTCTTTCATACGAATATCAAAAGTGGTAATGGTTTCTCCTCCCACATTATCTTTTCTTGAAACGTAAATACCACGTTTAAGTCTTAAATGATTTATTTGAAAACTCGCTATCTTTTCCATTGTTATAAGTTTTTATAATATATTTGAATATTTTATTAAATAGATAAGATTATTTGTTTTGCAGTCTCAAAAGAGTTTTCTGCAATATTTTTCCAAAAATCTTTATACTGCTGATGATTGTTTTCTTTCAAAGGTATATCGCTTATAATTCGCAATGATATAAAAGGTATCTGCATTATGTGGCATACTTGTGCAATGGCAGCCGATTCCATATCTACTGCCAAAGCATCAGGAAAATTATTTTTTATCTCTCTCATCTTTTCAACAGTATCCACGAACCAATCTCCCGACACGGTTTTACCGAATTTTACGTTAGGTATATTCAATTGCTTTATGCTGCTAACAATTTCTTTGGGAGCAAAAAACTCTTCGGGCAAGCCTTGTATTTGTCCTTTTGCATTAGGTTTTCCACACCATACATCGTGATAACTTACACTTTCAGCAAAAACTACATCCATAATCTCAATATCTTCTCCGCAACCGCCGGCAACACCTGTCGAAAATATTATATCTGGATTTTCCTGCTTTATGAAATCAAAAGTGGTTACAGCCGCATTAACTTTCCCTATACCACATTTTCTTACAACTATATTTCTGTCTTTCAAACCCTCGCTCTGCAATGAAACGAATTGTTTGTACTCCGATTCCATTGCCGTTAAAATTCCTATCTTCATTTTATATCACACTTATTATTACACGCAAAGTTACAAAATTATTGAATACGACTTACGAAATTGAAGTGATTTTAGCCATATCACTAATTATTTTAACGATGTTTAACACTAATTTACTAATCATTGAGATTAATAATCAAATTCATCGTTCCTCACGTGATTTATTTGCTTGAAGTTTTTACACGTTTGCCTCTGCTTTGCATCCAAATCACTTTACTTCTCGTCTAAATCGGTGAAGTCCTCGTCTAAATCACGCAGAAACGAGAACGTATATTGCGGTATATAGTGATTATATATTGCGGTATATAGAGGTCGTATATATCGCAATATATAATCACGTTTCTGTGTGATTTAGACGCAAAGTAGCGTGATTTAGACGAGAAGTAAAGCATTTTGGACGCGAACTCGGCGTCGTTCTTTATGTTAATGGCAATAAAAATAAAAGGGGCAAACACATAATTAAAGTGGTTGTCCCTTTGTTGTGAAAAATTTTAATTTCTATCGTGCGTTGGGTTTTCTTAAAATTCCCTGCATTTTGTCTTTTATTACATATTTGCCTTGCTTGTCAAGTTTGTAGCATTTCAACCAACCGTCCATACATTCAAAACTACCCGGCTCTTCACTCTTGCCTGCATAGAAATAATCGCTCATTTCTTTCTGTTCGATTTTCTTGCCCACAAATATGGTGTCGAATTGAAATGGAGTTATCATACATTGTATCCACATCTCGTCTGCTTCTTTGTCCTTGATTTTCTTGGTACTTATAGGCTTGTATATTGTCTCTCCTTTCGGAGTGTATGACTTGCCATAAAATTTCAAACCACTGCTCCATTGGTGTTTATCTAAGAAAACTCTCACATCAATATTCGGCTGAATGGTGTCCTTACCAACGCAAGTATTAAAGTCGGGCTTCGTTGAAGGTGCTATAACGATGTAACCAGCATTAATTATGTATTGCTTCTTGTGAGGAACCAAAAAATAGTTGTCAGCCAAATCATCAAAACTCATAACATCCTTAAACTCGATAGTATAATCGCCTTGCAAAGTATCTTTTGTATGATGAACAAATTCTATTGCCCCTTTGGGAATCGTTACCTTGGTGTATCTGCCTTTAAGCACCGTATCCTGCGTAGGGAAATCGTAATCGAAGAAATCTCCTACACAACTTTCCTTGTCTTCTTCCAACAAAATATGAACTTTACCCTTGCAATCGCCTGCTGGTAAATCGTTTTTGTTGGCAGTAGCCAAATTTATCCAACGAAAATCGAAAGGCATCTTGTATTTTATGTAATATTCTTGCTCGCCAACGCACGAAACGATTTGTGTTGATGGAGTACGCTTGATAATATATTCGGTCTCCTCACGTGAAGAAAAATATTTGAACACCATAACCGCTCTATCCCTTGCAAGAGTTGTCGTTGTTTCGCTAATCTCTTCTCCATCGTCAAAACCTGTTATTGTCATTTTGTAAAAACGTTTGTTTTCTTTATCAAACGCAACCATATATATACTATCTAACTTGTTCAAGCCTTCTTTGGTGTAGTACGAACTACCTTTATCGAAAGTTATGAATGCTTCCATTGTAGCAGGAAATCGTTCAACGACTTTCTTTTTTCTTTGTGCCTGTGCCGAAAATACAAGCACCGACAAACAGATAAGTAAAACAAATTTTTTCATAATGTTATTATTGTATCTAATCTCCTATGTTATTTATCACAACTCACGTATAATTTCATCGACAATATCATCTGATGAAAGGTTTTCACTTTGTGCCGTATAATTCAAAACAATCCTATGACGCAAAACATCTTTGCAAATAGCATTGACATCTTCTATATCGGGGGAAAACTTACCTTTTAACGCACAATAACATTTCGCTCCAACGGCTATGTATTGACAAGCACGAGGACCTGCACCCCACATAAGATATTTATTTGCAATCTTGTTCTCAGGATTATTCAGTCTCGTCTTTCCAACCAACGAAACTATATAATTATATACGTTATCACTGACCGGTATTTGGCGAATGAGCGATTGCATCTGAATTATGTCGTTTTTATCTATAACATTTTTCAATGTATATGAATAGTCGGTCGTGGTGGTTTTCAAAATCTGTATCTCTTCGTCGAAAGTAGGGTAATCCATAACCAACATAAACATAAATCTATCCAACTGTGCTTCTGGTAAAGGATATGTTCCTTCTTGCTCAATAGGATTTTGAGTTGCAAGAACAAAAAACGGCTCATCTAATTTGTATGTTTTAGTGCCTACCGTTATCATGTGTTCTTGCATCGCTTCCAAAAGAGCAGCTTGTGTTTTTGGAGAGGTTCTATTTATCTCATCAGCTAAAAGAATATTGGTAAATATGGGACCTTTAACGAACTGCATCTCTCGTTCTTTGGATAAAATCTCTGTACCTGTTATATCGCTTGGCATTAAATCGGGTGTAAATTGAACACGACTGAAATCCGCCCCAATAGCCTGCGAAAGAGTTTTAACAAGTAATGTCTTAGCCAAACCCGGAACACCGGTCAATAAACAATGACCGCCACAAAACATAGCAACCAAAACTTTATCAATTATATCTGTTTGACCTATTACTACATTACCAATCTCTTGTTTTAGATTGTTGCAACGTTCGGATAGTTCTATCAGGGCTTGTGCTTTATCCATTGTGCTATATTGAATTTAGTTATTTAGTTTTATTCCAATTTAGTTCAAAATCACAGTCTTTGTACTTATCGGAAATTCTTATGTATGATTTTTCTATCGTTTTTGCTGCCCAAGAATGTATTAAATCCGTTCGTTTTTTGTTCAATGCAATATTTTGTATTCTATCAAAATCATCTGTCAGATTAATTTTATGTGAAGGCATTTTCTTTTTGACTTTTATAAGTCTGTATGCATTAGAACGTTCGGTTCTAAATTCTATCGGTTTGGTATATTCACCTTCTTGCATTGCAGCAAAATCAACATTATCCACGTTATTTATTGTTGCATTTATTGCATCTAATGAAAATGTTGCAGAAGCATTGTTGGGATTAATGATAAGACCGCCATTTATCTTGCCTTCGTCTTCTGAATACTTCATCATAGCATCTTCAAACGATATTTGACCATCATCAATAAGTATTTTAATAGAATCCAATTGAACTTTTGCTTGGTACAATTGGGCTGAGGAAACATTAGGTATCAAAAGGATATGTCTGCAATGAACTCTGTCGCCTTGACGCTCTATCATTTGAATTATATGATAACCATATTTCGTCTCAAATACCGGAGAAATTTCGCCCGGTTGTAGGGAAAATGCCATAGATTCAAATTCGCCAACCATTTCACCCCTTGAAAAAGGATCTAACTCTCCGCCTTTTTTACCAGAGACCTCATCATCTGAATACAAAGAAGCCATAGTTGAAAATTTAGAACCTTTCAATATTCGATCTCTAATATCATTTAAACGATTCTTGACCTGCTCTTTGTCTTCTTTGGAAATGGTAGGATATATCACAATTTGAGAAAGTACATATTGCTCTTCCATTGTTGGCAGAGAGTCTTGCGGTAAGGATTGGAAATAATCGGCAACTTCTTTTGGCGTTATGGTTACATCGCCCGTAATCTTACTTTGTGCTTGTTGAATCATCAGATTTTCTCTTATACCGTCTCTATAATACTCTTTAATTTGCGACAGATTTTTTTTCATTTGCTGTTCCAACCGTTCCTGAGAACCATAGACTTGTATCATATACCTCAATCTTTGATTCATTTCATTTTCCACATCGTCATCGGTAACAACAACGGAGTCCAATTCCGCTTGATGCAACATAAGTTTGTTCAAAAGCATTGTTTCCAAAATGCTGCAACGAGTCTCATTAGCTGTTTCGGGATTATTCTTCCCTTGCAAATATGCCACCTCCAAATCAGAGTACTTTATCATCGAAGAACCAACTACGGCAACCACGCCATCAATCTCTTGAAACGTTTGACCAAATAGGGAGACTGATAAAGTAATTAAAGCAATTATTATACTCTTTTTCATATTAATTTTTCTATCGTAACGTTACCAATAACGTAAATAACATTGTCATTATTTCAAACTATTCAAAACCTGAGTGTTTATTTTAACAGGATATTTTTCCTTTAAGGATTGCAACCATTCTGCTTCCAAAACATCTTGATAATCGCTTGTAACTAATCCCTTGCAAGCAGACAGAGGTTTAACGCTTACAGGCAAAATCTCATTGACAACAATAACCATATTTTTATTAGTAATTGACGAAGTATCAATACATGAGTATGGTATTGTTGCTATATTGTTCAAATTCGCAAAAATATTCTTGTCAATAACATTACTTGAACCTTTTTCAAAGCGAGACCAAGTGTAAAAAACTTTCTTTTTACCGTTACTTTCTTTGCTATACTTTTTATTCAAGGCATCTTTGATTTCATCGTTTGATTTGCCTTTCTTTTTGTTTTTAACAATGTATTTCATTATTTTGTCCGCTTTCAAACTCTTATCCAAAGTCCAAATCGTGGCATCAGCACGCTCGCCGTACAAATATTCTGAACTATGAGTATTGTAATAATTTTCTATTCCTATTGTATCCGTCAAAGATTTAGACCAAACCATTTTATCCGTCAAATCAAATATCAAGACACCATTTTCAAATTCTTCCATTGCCCTATCAACCTCGGGATATTGTTTGCCTATATTTGCCGCAGCATAATTAACAACACATTCATTGGCAAAGTTATCAAACTGACTGTTGATATATTTCTGAATATGACTTGGAGTAACTCTTGTTTGATGTTCAAATATATATTCCATCATATCTTGGCAAGAATATTTCTTATCACCTATCGAAAACAAAAAATTATTCTTAAATTCTGGGTAGCCTGCTTTCTTTTCGGGTATTTGCCAAGTTGCTGAAAAAACATCATCGGTTACGTAATTAGATAGTTTCGTTAAGTTTGTTTGATCAACCTCGAAGCCGTAAGCTTCTTTTGATTTTTCAATAAAACGCTCTATCGCCAAAAAACCTCTATTATCTTTGGATATTCTTTTATATATCTGAGGCTTCAAAACTTCATAAGAAGGTATCGGTTCTGTACTTAAAATTTTTATAATATGCCAACCAAATCTCGTTTGAAATGGCTCACTGACCTTTTCTCTTGGCAGTTTGAAATACATATCAATGTATTCGGCAGGAAGAGTGTTTGGCGGTTGATTTTGAAGAACACCTTTACGAACTTTTGAGAAAGTATCGTCAGAATAAACATTTACCACGGAGTCAAATCCAAGAGTAGGAATCTTGTTATAAGCCTCATATATCAAATCTTTCGCCTCTTGTTCTGTGTGTTTCTTGCTGTCTATGTATATATGTGCAAGATTAAGCCTTGTAAAAGGGGCTTTAATGACAGAAAAGACTTTTATGATGTGATAACCAAATGTCGTCTTGCAAAATGTAACGCTGTCTTTTAGTTTACCGGTAGTTGTGTCAATTAATTCAAAACATGCATTTTCAAATGGATAAATCATCGTCATTGAAGAAAAATATCCCAAATCGCCATGACTATTATTTCCGTTTTTTGAATCTACCGATTGGTCTTCGGAATACTGGTCTGCCAAAGCAACAAAATCCTCGCCTTTCAATGCTTTTTGATATATCATTTGTGCTTTCTTATAGTATTGAATGGTATCTTCGGGTGCTACATTTGCAGGAATACCAATAAGTATATGAGACGCTCTAACCAATGTGTGCATTCTGTCATAAGCCTGTAATGCCAAAGAATCCATAACATACGGATCGTTGATATATGGTTTGATTATAGATGTCCTATAATCTTCAACTTGCTTGATTGTAGAGGAATCTTTGTCCAATCCCAATTCTTTGGCTTGAATTAGTTTGAGTTTATAATTGATGTATAAGTTAAGATAATCGTCAATTGTATTATCATCTTTGGCAATTGATGCATTACGCTCATACATACTCATAAACTCTGCCTTAGTTACAGTATCTTTATCTGCAATTGTAAAGAGTATATCTGTATCTTGTTGTGCAAATAAATTTCCTGTAATAAACACATATAAAATCAATATTCCGAATACTTTCCTTGCGTTCATTTTAACGTGAATAATTAGGAGCTTCTTTTGTAATTGTAATATCGTGAGGATGTCCCTCAATAAAACCTGCATTAGTAATTTGTATAAATTTGGCTTCGTGTAAAGCATCAAGATTTGCACTTCCCGTGTAACCCATACCTGCTTTCAGACCGCCAACCAATTGATATATCGCTTCCACAACAGAACCCTTGTATGGCACTCTACCTACAATACCCTCCGGAACTAATTTTCTTGTGTCTTTTTCGTCTGCTTGGAAATATCTGTCTTTACTTCCGTTTTGCATTGCGTCCAAAGAACCCATACCTCTATAAGTCTTGTACTTTCTGCCTTCCATTATGATTGTATCTCCTGGCGATTCTTCTGTACCAGCAAACAATGAACCTGCCATAATCGTACTTGCTCCTGCTGCCAATGCCTTGACAATATCTCCCGAATATCTTATACCTCCGTCTGCAATAACAGGAATACCACTTCCTTTTAAAGCATCGCAAACACTTAACACCGCCGTTAATTGAGGCATACCTATACCTGCTATGATACGTGTTGTACAAATACTACCTGGTCCTATACCTACTTTGACAGCATCTGCTCCTGCTTCTTTCAGTGCAAGAGCTGCCTCGGGCGTTGCAATATTTCCAACAACTATATCTATATCTTTATATCTTTCTTTTGCCTGTTTAACCGTATTTATTACATTCAAAGAATGTCCATGAGCCGTATCTATGACTATTGCATCAACGCCCGCTGCGACAACTGCGTCAATTCTGTCATACATATCTTTTGTAATACCTATACCAGCTGCGACTCTAAGTCTTCCCATAGAATCTTTGCAAGCATTAGGACGCTCCTTTAATTTAATAATATCTCTATATGTTATTAAACCTGTCAAACGACCTTCTTCATCTACAATAGGCAACTTCTCTATGCGGTGTTTTTGTAATATATCCGCAGCCTGAGAAAAGGAAACGCCTCTCTTTGCAGTAACGACTTCTTTGGTCATAACATCTGCCAACAACTTCTTGGTATCTTTCTCGAAGCGTAAATCCCTATTGGTAACTATACCTATAAGTTTGTTTTGTTCATCAACAATAGGAATGCCACCTATATGTAGATTTGTCATCATCGCTTTGGCATCTTTTACGGTGGCATCTTTTGTCAAAGTAGAAGGGGAGGTAATCATACCATTTTCACTTCTTTTTACTTTTAAGACTTCTTTTGCCTGTCTATCAATGGACATATTCTTATGCAGAACACCTATGCCGCCTTCTTGAGCTAATGCAATAGCCATATTGGCTTCTGTTACGGTATCCATTGCTGCCGAAACAATAGGAATATTTACTTCTATGTTACGAGAGAATTTACTTTTAACTTCCACATCTCTCGGTATAATTTGAGAGTACGCCGGAACCAATAGCACGTCATCATACGTTAAACCAGTGCCTATTATCTTTTTACTTAAATCCATACTACGAAATATAATTTCGTGCAAAAGTACGACTTTTTAACAATATAGCAAAATATTTGTCAATATTATTTTATTGACAACACAAGACTATGGAATAATTTTACAAGGTGCAACGAATTTTTATTGCCCATTCAGGCATGCCATAAGGATTGTCCTGACTTAAACGTTTAACAAATTCAAAACCTAAAAAGCCTAAAATATGATCTATTCCGACTCCGACTTCGCAATAAATGTCTTCGTATTCCGTAAATAAGGCTTTGAAATTGATAAATTCGTTAGGTCTGAATTGTTTTAGGTATTTGATATTGTCCAACAACAATCCACCAAAATTCAATTGCGTAAAAGTTTGCAAATACGAACTAAACGATAATTCATTAGGCGAATAAAGATTAAAACCAAAGATATTGCTGACAGATGAAACCCTATAATTTGGAGTAAAACGCATAAAACGACCGCTGTTTCCCAAGATAGCACCGCCCGTAAGTTTCAAATCCAAACACATTGGCAAAAACTGAAAACGATGTTGGACACTCGCTTCCAAACGTGAGTAATCATGAGTTGATTTATACTCTCTACGATTATAGGAATAATCAACCATAATTTGTGTAGGCAAAGAATAAAAACGAGAGTTTAGTATATTCAACGCTTCACCCTTTTGGGATTTTGGAGTATAAGACAATGTTATACCTCCTGCCTTATTGATGTAATCGTAAGCAGGATCAAGCTGCTCAACCGTATATCCATTATCATAGAGCATATACGAATCTATTTTTTGCCAATAAACATATGGACGAATAGCAAAGTAAGAAGAAAACTCTTTGAGAAAAGATACGGTCAGTTGCTTTTTCTTTGCAAAATAAAACCTGTCCCAATCGCCAAACGAGAAATAAGCGACATCATAGTTGGGCGAAGACGGCATATAAGTGTTGTCCTCCCAATTAATAGTAAGCGTTGAACAAGGAAATCCATAGACACCACGAGGTTTTTTGGCAAAATTAAACGCTGCTCCCACGGCATATTTTATTTCATTGTCCTTTGTTCCATAAGCAACCATACCCGAAAATGCCAAGCGGTTTCTTAAAAACTTATTACCGGCAAACATTTTGTCATTAGTCTCTGCACTTAAACGAATACGCGTTCCCTCAACAGGATTGTATGAAACGATATTCAAAAAGTTCGTCAGATTGATTGGACCTATCGGCAGACAATCATTAACAAAGAACGACGAAACACTGTTTGCCACGATAATACTATTTATATCCGCTTGCTGAGATTTTGACAATGGTTCGTAATCCGCTTTTCTTTGACTAAAACTTGTTAAAGAGCAAAGAATAAGACTTACTGCCATTATTATTTTCTTTTTATCCATTTCAAAAAGTATGTAAATTCAATTATAAACCCGGTTGCATACGCCATAACTGCCGTTAAGGCAGAGCCTAATATATTATATCTTTGTATAAGGAAATAACCTGCAATCAAAGTAACGATTAATGACACTATCGAAGCACATGCCGTAATGGAAAAGTTGCCACGCGAAGCGAAATACTGCGTTATATTGCTTGTGGAACTCAAAAGTAATATTCCTCCTGCCAATACCCTTATATAATATCCTACTTGCTCAAAACCTGCACCGAACAGCCACACCCAAAACCTTTGAGGTAAAAGGCAAACGACCAAAAGTCCAATCGCCGTAACCGACACATTGACTATTGTCATCTTTATTGTAAGTTCTTTGGCTTCTTGATTGCTCTGCGTATTGGAGAGCGAAGAATACTGCACTAATGCCAACGACGTTCCAAACAATAGTATCGCTTCGCTTATGGACGTTGCGTTGGAGTAGATGCCGTTAAACACCTCGCCCTGCTTAGCAAAGAAATAAATCATAAACATAAACGACACCCTATAAACCATAGTCTGTGCGATACCGCCTACTTGTCTTACTGCTCCAAGTTTGAATAGCGTTGTTGCGGCTTGCTTAAACTCGTTTCTATTTAGCAAATACAGATTTTTATACTCGTCTTTAAGAATTACAATCCCATATATCAGACTCAAAATATAAGCAATCCACAACGAGAACACATATTGTGAAATATCGTTGAAACGTCCGCACAACCACATACCTACAATCAATACCACATTGGTAAGCGGATAAATCAGTTTCAGATTATTGGCTTTGACAACTTGTTGTTTGCCCATCAGGAAGTAATAATTGATTTCCGTAACCGAAGCCAAAATGGATATACCCACCGTTTGCAAAAAGAATTTCTTGGTTTCTGCCGTTCCTGCAAATGTTCCCAATAATCCGGCTTCGCCTAAAACAGCAATGATAACACCACAAACCAAACTCCACAGCAAGGATGGAATAAACAACTGCGAAAAATTCTTTCTTGTCGCCAAATAAACCAAAGTGGAGTTGCCAAGCATCGTAAGAGCCAACATAATAATATTGATATTAAACGCAATAACGGCTTGCTGCCCCTTACCAGCAGTTCCCAACAAGTGGCTTACAAGTATAATTATCGAAAACCCTGCAAGTGCGGTGAAGAATTTCATAAATAATGTGTTTAATATCTTTTTTAACATCACATATTATTAAAATAATGTGCAAAGTTAGTAATTTTTTGTTTAACACTAATAAAACAGTTACACACATTATTTCGATTAAAACACTTAAACACACTTTTATTCGGCTAAAAGTTCGTAATTTTGCAGCCTACATTAAGTTTTTGGCAAAGATGAATACAAATATTTCTTACATCAACTGGCACACAATAGACTACAAAACCGCCCTTGATAAGCAGACGGAATTATTCAATGGCAAGGTTCAAATGAAATTAGACGGCAAAAAAGACATTGAACAAGACTTTATCGTCTGCCAACACAACAACGTTTATACATTAGGCTTGCATGGTAAGGATAGTAATATGTTGGTGAGCGAAGCATTCTTGAAAAAAATCGATGCACAAGTGTTTCACACCAATCGTGGCGGAGATATAACCTACCATGGTCATGGACAAATCACGGGCTACCCAATCCTTAATATTGATGAGTGGAATATGGGTATAAGAGACTATATCGATTTGATTGAACAGATGGTTATCGACGTTATGGCTCAATACAATATCTCTTGTCAAAGAGTTGCAGGTGCAACAGGCGTGTGGTTGGACGTTGGTACGAAAAAAGAAAGAAAGATATGTGCAATCGGTGTCAAGTGTTCAAGAGGGATAACCATGCACGGCTTTGCTCTTAACGTCAATACCGACTTAAAATATTTCTCTTACATCAATCCGTGCGGCTTTACCGACAAAGGAGTTACGAGTATGCAGCAAGAATTAAACACCGAATTGGATTTAAGCGAAGTTGCCGAAAAATTATATAACCGCTTCGTATATTTGATAAACAATTACAAGAAATAAATTCGTTACACAGACTAAAACAACAAAAGATATGACAAGACAAGAGTTAATTAATTTGATTAATAGAAAGAAAAGTTTTCTATGTGTGGGTTTGGATAGTGATATAACCAAATTGCCGGAGTGCGTCAAGAGTTGCGACGACCCGGTTTTCGAGTTCAACAAACGTATTATCGATGCGACATTGCCTTATACTGTTGCTTACAAACCGAACTTGGCTTTTTACGAGAGTTATGGCATAAGCGGATTGTTATCTTTGAAAAAGACTATGGACTATCTGCATACCAAACAAAACGAATGCTTTGTTATTGCCGACGCAAAACGTGGTGATATTGGCAATACGAGTAAGCAGTATGCGAAAGCCTTCTTTACCAAGGAGGGCGATTTTGATTTCGATGCCTTGACTGTCGCTCCTTATATGGGCGAAGATTCTGTAAAACCTTTCTTGGAGTATGAGGGTAAGTGGGTTATCTTGCTTGCATTGACATCAAACAAAGGCAGTGAGGACTTTCAGATGTTCTCTTCCAAAGACGGCGAACGTTTATTCGAGAAAGTACTTACCAAATCGCAAGAATGGGGTAACGAAGAGAATATGATGTACGTTTGTGGTGCAACAAAGGCAGAGAAATTCACACAAATACGCCGCCTTGTGCCTAATCATTTTCTTTTAGTGCCGGGCGTGGGAGCGCAAGGAGGCTCTTTGGCAGATGTATGCAAATACGGATTAAATAAGGACTGCGGTTTGTTGGTTAATTCTTCAAGAGGAATAATCTTCGCCGACAATTCCGATAATTTTGACAAAGTTGCAGGTGAAAAAGCCAAAGAAATGCAACAAGAAATGGCTCAATACCTTTAATTATATAACCTATATTATAAACAACACACTTTTAATACATAAACGCATAACCGAATAAAAAAAACAGCATAGTTTAATTCGTAAAACATCAAGGGAGCAAACGAAGAGTTTGCTCTCTTTTTTTACATTCATCGACTGATTATTCTTCCTTACTGCCTTAATTTTTTGCCCTCGCTTTTGATATTTTCGTCTAAATCGGTAGAGTTTTCGTCTAAATCGCTGCAACTCGTGTCTAAATCGTTGAGAAACGTGATTCAACTTTGCGATAAGTTGAGGGTGAAGTTTGCGATAAGTT
>OMYR01000020.1 GCA_900315335.1 uncultured Bacteroidales bacterium | reverse complement strand
ATAAAAAAAGATAATCGCTATGCGTTATTTGCAAGTGCGGCTCGCACCCCCGCGCGGGGAGCGCAAAAGAAACCTTGTGTGCGGAGCACAAAAGAAACCTTGTGTGCGGAGCGCAAAGAAACCTTGTGTGCGGAGCACAAAGAAACCTTGTGTGCGGAGCGCAAAGAAAACTACACAATACCGAAGGAGATAATAAAAAATATGGAAAACGGTTTTAATTTTACAAGTCATAATTTGGAGATGTATATGATTGAACATTTTGGGCGTGGGGCGTATGATGATATACAAAAGATGTTTCAAAGAATGATTGTCAAAGGCGATTTTGAGGGAGGTACGTTGTTTTATCAGATAGATTTGAATGGTGATATACGTACCGCGAAGATTATCCGTTACGACGCACATACGGGGCATAGGATAAAGTCTATGGGGGCGAATTGGCTGCATTCGGTAATCATCAAAGGACTGAAAAATCAAACAATAAGATTAAGCGACAACGAAAGGGCGGAGAGTTTTGGAACAGAAAACCGGAGAGAAACAAAAAGAGCGGCTATGCCATATTTGCAAGTGCGGCTCGCACAGGCTATGCCATACTTAAAAGATTTTACGTTAAAGCAGGTGCCGTTTGGGTTATGGCAGTTAAAGATGCGAAAAGACAAGGTTTTTAATATGGCAGAGCCGTTACAGGGATATAACTTTAATGCGGCGGATATTACTAATTTGTCTAACGGAGGGGGTTTGCCGATATGTATTTATGAGGCGGAGAAGACGGCATGTTTTATGGATTTTGTTTCTCACGACAGAGGTGTTCATTTGGCATTGGGCGGCTATGATTATCTGAAAACGGATATGCTTTTGCCGTTGGTTGAGGCGGGCGTCAAACGAGCCTGCTTATTCCCCGACAAAGGTTGTTTCAGCGGCTGGACGGACAAAGCAAATAAAGTTATGAGCGAACTGCCGATAGAGTTGGTTGTGAGCGATGTTTTGGAAAACACCACCTTGCCCGACGGCAGCGACTTCGCCGATATGATATAAGGGTGTAATGCGAAGAGATACACACCGCATCTGCGTTATTTACAAGTGCGGTTCGCACCCGCACGGGCGATAGTCCTGTCGGAAATGAGGGTTCGCACCCGCACGGGCAATTATGGCGAAGCGGTGAGGGGGTGTAAAGCGAAGAGATACACACCGCATCCGCCTTAATTACAAGTGCGGTGCGCACCCGCACAAAAAAGATAGATTAAAAAACAATAAAAATAGCAGAAATTACGTTAAAAAGGTGGCTTATGGCTACCTTTAAGAGTAAAAATCTATCAAAATGGATAAATTGGATATATTATATAAGCAGTGGCAAGAACTGCAACCCCTGTCGCAAAGAAAACATTATCTGCTTAACCAACGCTTTATGGTCGATTACAACTATAACAGCAACCATATAGAGGGTAACACCTTGACCTATGGACAGACCGAGATGCTTCTATTGTTGGGAAAAGTAAGCGGAGAGGGAGAACTCAAAGACTACAACGATATGAAAGCCAGTCAGGTGGCACTGAAAATAATTCAAAATGAAGGTGGTTTGACAGATGAAACGGATTTGAAAAACATTCCCTTGTCGCAGAATTTTATCCGTGAGTTACATAAGGTAATATTGAGAGAAGATTATACTGTTTATAGCAATACACAGAAAGGCATTCCAACAAGTTATACCATTCACGCAGGAGTGTATAAAACAAGGCCTAACAGCGTTATAACACGTTATGGACAGAGGTTTGATTACGCAACGCCCGAAGAGACGGCGGCATTGATGAGCGACCTTGTGGATTGGTATAACGATGCACAGAACTCAGGCAAATATTCGGCGGTGGAGTTGGCAGCGTTGTTTCATTATCGTTATATCCGCATACATCCTTTTGAAGACGGCAATGGACGTATAGCCCGCCTAATGACCAATTATATCCTTGCCCGTAATGGGTGGCCGATGGTTGTCGTTCGCAGCCGAAACAAAAGCCAATATATAGATGCTTTGCATAGCAGCGATTTGGCAGTAGGTCCGATTGCCTCAGACGGCGCTCACGCTCAAATCAAACAAATAGGTACATTTCTAAGATATTTTAAGCAACTTGTAGCCGAACAACTTCGATATAATATAGATTTTGTTAAAGAGACCTCGCCTAATGTATGGTGGTACGACGGACAGAAGATAACTTTTCGCAGCCAATCGACACCTGTCATTCTTAACGCAATGCAACAAAACCCCGATATTACCATCGAACAATTGGCAGCCAAATCGGGCATTGTAACCTCGGCGGTAAAAAAACAGCTCAAACTGATGATTGATAAAGGTTTTATCGAACGACGGACATCTGATAAAACTTGGTACGTCTTTATATGCTCATCAAACTAAGTGGTGCGGTGCGAAGCCGCAGTGCGAGCCGCACAGGCAAATATGGCGAAGCCGTGAGGGTGTGTAATGCGAAGAGATACACACCGCATCCGCGTTATTTACAAGTGCGGTTCGCACCCGCACGGGCAATTATGGCGAAGCCGTGAGGGTGTGTAAAGCGAAAAAATATATTCTTAAAAATATTGTAAAAACAAAATAAGTTCTTATATTTGCAAAATCAAAACAAGAAAAACAAATTAAAACAAGACAAACAAGAAAATAACTATGAAAAAATTGATTTTTACTCTTATATCCATACTATGTATTTGCTTATCAACCAATGCCCAGCAAAACAAAATACCTCTGCCAACCAACGCACAGTTGCAATGGCATAATATGGAACGAATAATGTTTATTCATTGGGGTATGGCCACTTGGCAAGGCAGAGAATACGACAACCACTCCACCCCTTTGGACAGTATTCACCCATCTCAATATTCCACCGACCAATGGTGCGAAGTCGCACGCTCTTGGGGAGCTACGATGATTATCTTTGTCGCCAAACATGTAGGCGGATTTTGTTGGTGGCAGACAAATACAACGGATTACGGCGTAAAACAATTGAAATGGCGTAACGGCAAAGCCGATGTTATGGCAGATTTGTCGGCTTCGTGCAAAAAATACGGTCTTAAACTCGGAGTATATATTTATCCGGGCGATGACAAATGGGGGGCAGGCATAGGCTCGGGAGGAATATGTCAAGATGCTTCAAAACAAGAGGAATACAACAAGATTTTCAGACAACAACTAACCGAAGTTTTATCCAACTATGGCACGATAAGCGAGGTTTGGTTTGACGGCAATTGCAAGATTGAAGTTAAAGATATTTTGGAAAAATATGCCAAAGATGCCGTTGTGTTCCAATCCCCGCAGGCTTCTTTGCGTTGGGTCGGCAATGAGGACGGCATAGCCCCTTATCCCAACTGGTACACCGTAAGCAAAAAGGATTTGAAAAAAGGAGATGCAACGGCTTTGAACTCGGATATCTATGGAGATGCTTACGCTCCGATAGAGATAGATGTGCCGCTGTTGAACAATGGCGGACATAAATGGTTTTGGGCACCGGGAACGGACAGTTTGCTTATGACCACCGAGCAATTGATGACACTTTATTACAAATCTGTGGGCAGAGGCGGTAATCTTCTGTTAAACTCCACGCCCGACACAAGCGGTATAATCCCGCTTTCTCATCAAAAAGCGTATGCCGCATTCGGTAAAGAACTCAACAACAGGTTTATGTTTCCACTTCGTTGGCAAAAAGGCGAATATCGTAGTATTTTTATGGATTTGAACGGAGCGAAAACCATCAACCACGTTGTTATTCAAGAAGATTTGACATACGGTCAGAGAATTTTGGAATATCAACTCAAAGGTAAAATCGGTAAGGATTGGATAACGCTTTGCAAAGGCACATCGGTGGGCAGCAAACGTATAGAATATTTCAACGACATAACGGTTGAGGCGGTTAAATTGGAGATATTGAAAAGCAAAGACTCGCCGCATATAAAGTATTTTATGGTTTATAATGTTCAGACCGAACTGACGGATTTGATTTTGGAAAACGGCGATTGGAAACCCATACAAGTCGGTTATTGGAACAAAGGTACGTTCAGCAGCATCAAAGACTCAACGTTTGTTATCGATTTAAGCGACAAAATCACAGAAGTCGGACAGTATCTGTTATCGTTCGACCAACTTTCTTACGACTATAATTCAAAGGAATCATCAGCATTGATATTCAAAAACTTAAATCTTGAAATCTATGGCTCTTCCCACCCTGAATTAATACAAAAAGCGCACGACAATCAATTCCTGATAATTCATTGTCAACAAACTCAAAAAGATTTTCCTATACGTTTCAAAGCCGATATTCGCTCTTCGGGTGCATCATCTATCGGAGAAATAACAATTAAAAAGGTTACGTATTAATTAATACGTAACCTCCCAAAAAAAAATTCTCAAAAAAATAAAAATAAAAAAATAATGAAAAATAACTTTCTTTCTTAAAGAACGTGAGTCAATGACTTTTATTATACATAATCTATATTTTTTCTAAAAAATTTACGAGAACAAATTTACAAACGGTTGTAACATTAGAACTAAATCATTTGTTTTACGCCATATACCTCTTTATGCAGTGTGTGTTTAATGGTATTGAAAGGAATGGTTGGGTTTGTTGTCATTATCTTTAATTCCAATTCATTCAAACCTTCGGCGTATGGCGGCTGCATATAAAAATCCTCCAACAACGAAAATCCATTGCGTTTATAAAACTCTATACGTTTTTTCGCCATTGTGTTTTCGGGCTTCTCCACCTCCAAAACCAAATCCTTGGCATATTTCTCTTTCAACAAAGAAAGAATTTTACTGCCAATACCCTTGTTTCTTAACAAACCATCTACCGCCAAATACTCTACATAAACAAAATCCTTAAAATTCCAAACGGCACATATTGCAACAAACTCGCCTTGCGAATAAACGGAATAAAAATCAAACTCTTGTTTTTGCAAATTAGAGACAATTCCCTGCCACAAACGTCTTTCGTCCTTTGGAAAAGAATTTATATACAGGGCTTTGTCTTTCTCGCAATCGGATATATTTAACTTCAAAAATTCCATAATCTTTTATACTAATCAAGCACCTTTACTTTCTCAACTACATTCTCTGTCAATCTTGCTACAAGAGTATGCACGTTACTTCTATTCCCTATCCCTCATATATTAAAGAAATATTAGCGTTGAGGGTATTTTTTGATAATCTCTTGCAAAAGGTTTCTTGCTCTGAACAATTTGGCTTTAACCGAACCCATAGGCATATTCAACGCTTGCGATATTTGCTCATAACTCATTTCGTCGAAATATCGCATCTCAACCAATTGTCGGTAATTAGGTTTGAGTTTCAAGACAATTTCACGAATATATTTCTTTTGTTGTTCGTTTATCATCTCCTCCTCAGGCGAATAAGAGGGAGAAGCCATATTTTTTATTTCCTTTGACACATAACCTTTACCGTCCTCGCCGTCGTCGTCCATAGACATAGTCTGCATTCGTTGTTTTCTTATAAAGTCAATGCAGTTGTTGGTGGCTATACGAAACAACCATGTTGAAAAAGCATATTCGGGAGAATAATCTTTCAAGTTTCTAAACGCTTTACCAAAAGCCTCTATCGTCAAATCATCGGCATCGACAGTGTTTCGCGTCATCTTCAAAAGCATATAATACACAGCCTCTTTGTACAACTCCAAAAGCGATGCGTATGCCTTTTGGTCACCTTTATCACGTGCCAATAATACCAATTCGTAATCTCTTTTTGCCTTATCCGTCATAGTCGCCAAAATTTATTTATCCCACCTAATCTTCTTTTCTTTTTTTCTGTAAAACAGTGTTTTCAATTTTATTACAGCATCAAAGAAAAAGAAAAATATCTCCATAAAAGGTACAAAGAACCAACCTTTTTTGATTGTCAATCTATTTGTACATTTTTTATAAATTACAATCTGAGAAATCCATTTAACCAATACCGCCACAACGATATATTGCCAAGGAAATCCCATAACCAACAATACTCCTGCAAAAGTGTAGAACAAAAACGCTGCCAAAGGGTTTAGCGTCAAAAGAAATCTGTCTTTCATTGCAAGCACTTTATGAGAAAAACCCTCCGCAACCCTCATTCTGACAAACGTAGAAAAACTATCGTACTTAGGCAACCAAACAAAAGAATGCTCGTTCAAAACCATAGCCGTATTGGTCTTTGTGCTGTGTCTATGAACGAAATAATCTTCTTGATTGCAACTGATTGCATATTGAGGAATAAAGCCCGATTTACGAATAAAAAAGTCTTTGTCGTAAATCATATTCATTCCGCAAGCCGAATAAGTATTACCCGCCAATGCAAAAGAAATCAAGTTGATATAATTCCTTGCTTGTGCATATCTCTCAATACTTTTCCTCAATCCTTTGGACTCTTCTCTAAGACATATACCACTTGTGATTTTTATGTTTTGATTGCTATTTACAGGGTTCATCATCTCGCTCAACCAATTAAAATCCTTTGGTTTGGAGGCAACATTGGTCAGCAAAACATTAGAATACTTGGCAGAACGGATACCGATTGACAAAGAAAACTTATAACTATCGAATTTATTGTCATTCTTGCCTAAGTTTATAACCGTCAGATTTGGATAATTCTCTTTAAGGATAAACAAAACATACTCCGTATCATCGGAAGAATTTTCATTGACCACCACCACTTCAAAGGTTTCGTAGTCTTGTTCCAAAAACTGCAAAAGTCCGTCCCTTAATGCCTCGCCGTTATTGTTGGCAACGATAACTATACTTACTCCTTGTTTTTCGGTTACAGGTTGGATAGGACGTTTTTTAGATTTTCTTATATGTCTGAGCATACCGCCATACACAACAAAATAGTATATAAGTTGAACGAGTAGCATCGCTCCACACACAATAAGCAGTACCAATACGGGAAGTTGCGGTCTGTAATTCAAAAAATCCAATAAATCCATTTACTTTGTCGCTTTTAGTATCAGGGTGCAAAATTACATTATTATTTTATAATATGGTCGCTTCAATTATTTTTTTACAATAATTTTATTTCCCTAAATTTTATTTATTACATTACCAATCTCCATAATTACATTACCAATCTCCATAAAAAAAAGGGAATGCCTAAGCATTCCCCCCAAAACATGAAAAAAAAATTCACAATTGTTATTCTTTACATGACTGCACACTATCTTACAATGCTGCCTGCATTGAAATCTTTGTCGCAACCAACGAATGACAATTCACCCAAAGCATTTTCCGCCATAAGTATCATACCGCGACTTTCGATACCTTTAAGTTCTTTTGGAGCAAGATTAACCAAGACTGCCACACGCCTGCCTATAATATCCTCAGGCTTGTACCACTCGGCTATACCGCTCACGATAGTCCTTTGGTCTATGCCCGTATCCACCGTAAGTTTCAACAGTTTCTTGGTCTTTGCCACTTTCTCGGCTTGAAGAACTTTGCCTATACGTATATCCATCTTCTCAAAGTCCTCAAAACTTATATTCTCTTTTTGCGGCTTAACCTCTGCGTTATTAAGCAGGTTTTGTTTCTTGGTCGCTTCAAGTTTATCCGTCTGCTTTTGTATGGCTTCGTCCTCTATTCTTTCAAACAACAGTTCGGGAGTATTGATAGCACTGCCTTGCGGCAAAAGGCTTATGCTTCCTGCCTGTGTCCAAGAGTGTTTTGCAAGGTTAAGCATCTTTTGCAGTTTCTGCGAAGAGAAAGGCAAAAAAGGCTCGGCCAATATGGCAAGATTGGCACATATCTGCAAAGAAATATTCAATACCGCGGAAGTACGCTTTTCGTCTGTTTTGATAGTCTTCCAAGGCTCATTCTCCGTTAGATACTTATTACCCAAACGAGCCAAATTCATTAATTCAAACAAAGCATCTCTAAACTTATAATTCTCAATAAGAGTGCCTATCTTCTCGGGATAAGCCTTTATCTCTTCCATTGCGGATTTATCCGTTTCATTCAACTCAAAGGTTTGTGGAACTTTACCCTCGAAGTATTTATGTGTCAAAACTATTGTACGATTGACAAAATTACCCAAAATGGCTACCAATTCGCTATTGTTTCTTGTCTGAAAGTCTTTCCAAGTAAAGTCATTATCCTTAGTCTCGGGAGCATTGGCACAAAGAACATAACGCAACACATCTTGTTTGTTCGGAAAATCTTCCAAATATTCATTCAACCAAACAGCCCAAGAGCGGGATGTGGATATTTTGTCGCCCTCTAAATTCAAAAACTCATTGGCAGGTACATTCTCAGGCAATATGAAATCGCCGTGAGCCTTCAACATCGCAGGAAATACTATGCAATGGAAAACAATATTGTCCTTACCTATAAAATGAACAAGTTTGGTTTCTTTATCCTGCCACCATTTTCTCCAATCGTCTCCGACTTTCTCTATCGTGTTGGATATATATCCTATCGGAGCATCAAACCAAACATACAACACCTTGCCGTCTGCACCCTTGACAGGTACTTTTATCCCCCAATCCAAATCACGGGTAACCGCACGAGGCTGCAATCCGTTATCCAACCACGATTTGCATTGTCCATAAACATTGACTTTCCATTCCTTGTGATTTTCCAAAATCCACTCTTTCAAGAATGCCTCATAATCATTCAACGGCAAGAACCAATGTTTGGTTTCTTTCAACACGGGAGCATTGCCCGACAAAGCACTCTTCGGATTAATCAAATCGGTTGCGTTTAACGATGAGCCACATTTCTCACACTGGTCTCCGTATGCATGTTCATTACCACATATAGGACATGTACCCGTTATGTATCTGTCGGCAAGAAAAGTCTGCTCCTGCTCGTCGTAATATTGTTTTGTTGTCTGCTCTATGAATTTACCTTCATTATACAGTTTCAAGAAAAATTCCGACGCTGTCTTTTCGTGTGTTGCACTCGTTGTACGAGAATAGACATCGAAAGTCATTCCGAACTCCTCAAAAGACTTCTTTATTATGGAATGGTATCTATCCACAACGTCCTGCGGAGTACAACCTTCTTTCTTTGCCCTTATCGTTACGGGAACACCGTGTTCATCACTGCCGCCTATAAAGAATATATCCTCGCCCTGCAAACGCAAATATCTGCAATATATATCTGCCGGAACATACACTCCTGCCATGTGTCCTATATGTATCGGACCATTGGCGTATGGCAATGCCGTTGTTACGGTATAACGTTTGAATTTTCTGTTTTTATCTGTATAAGTCATAACTCTTGTTTTGAAAAATTAAAGGTTTTCTCTGATTATCGAAGATATGTTTTCGATGATTACATCTGCCAAATGTTCTGCCTTTGCCATTGAATCGCTCTCGGCATAGATACGTATTATAGGCTCGGTATTGCTCTTGCGCAAATGAACCCATTCGTTGTCGAAATTTATCTTCACTCCGTCTATCGTATTGACATCATAGTTCTTGTATTTCTCTGCCATCGAGCTAAGAACCAAATCAACATCAATCTCAGGAGTTAATTCCATTTTCTTTTTGGCTATAACATAGTTAGGATAAGAGTCTCTAAGGTCTTGACAAGATATTTTCTTTTTAGCCAACAGAGTCAAGAACAATGCTATACCTACCAAAGCATCTCTACCGTAATGGCATTCAGGATAGATAACTCCTCCATTGCCCTCGCCACCTATAACGGCGTTAATCTCTTTCATCTTAGCCACTACATTGACTTCTCCAACTGCTGCCGCTTCATACTTTTGGTTGTATCGCTTCTCGGTAACATCTCTCAACGCTCTTGAAGAAGAAAGATTTGAAACCGTATTGCCCGGCGTATTGGAAAGCACGTAATCGGCAACAGCCACCAATGTATATTCCTCGACAAAAGGCTTGCCTGTATTGGAAACGATAGCCAATCTATCCACATCGGGATCAACGATAAATCCGCAATGGCAATGTTCTTTTTCAACCAATGCACAAATATCGGTTATATTCTCAGGCAATGGCTCGGGATTGTGTGCAAAAACTCCCGTAGGCTCATCGTTCAAGGCAAATATTTCCTTAACTCCCAACGCCTTTAATAATTTCTTTAACACAAAACCACCTGTTGAATTAACCGAATCAAAAGCAATACGAAAATCTGCTTGTTTTATCGCCTCAACATCCACAAGCGGCAATGCCAACACTTTCTCTATATGTCTATCCACCGCATTTTCAACCGTTGTGTATTTACCCAATTTGGTTGCCTGTGCAAACGTAAAATCATTCTTTGCAGCAATCTCCAAAACCTTTTCTCCGTCTTGTTTGGAAATAAACTCTCCATTGGAAGCCAAGAATTTCAACGCATTCCATTGTATAGGGTTATGCGATGCTGTAAGGATTATTCCTCCATCGGCGTGGTTGTCTATAACCGCCAACTCTGTGGTAGGAGTAGTTGAAAGACCTGTATCTATAACATCGACACCCATTGCCATAAGCGTTCCGCAAACCAAATTATTAACCATCTGACCCGAAATTCTCGCATCTCTGCCAACAAGTATTGTTATGTTGTCCTTACCTGCTTTTTCTTTTATCACTTGTGCAAAAGCAGCCACAAATCCTACTAAATCCACTGGCGTAAGATTGTCGCCCGCTTTACCTCCTATCGTTCCTCTGAACCCTGATATTGATTTTACTAATGCCATTTTATTTATTCATTTTTACGCTGCAAAATTACAAAACTTTCTTTAACCGACAATAAAAAATAACAATTATCGTTACCACTTATTCAACCTTATAAAGGTTATTGCAATTAAAAACATATATTTCGATAATGGATAATTCACAAAACATAGCAACCACACAGCCGAAAGAAAAACTTTGGAATATAGGTTATTGGAAAGTAATGATAGCCAATTTCAGTTTGTTCTTTGCTTTTTATCTTCTTACTCCGTTGTTACCACTATATCTTAGCGAAAACTTTCACGCAACATCGGACATAATCGGTCTTGTGCTTTCGGGTTACACGGTAACGGCATTGATTTCACGACCTTTCAGTGGTTTTCTTGTAGATTCTCACCCGAGAAAGAAAGTCTTGTTATGGTGTTTTTTCTTTTTCTTTATATTCTTCGGCGGTTATTTGGCTGCCGGTTCATTGGTGTTGTTCGCTTTGGTAAGAACCTTACACGGACTGCCTTTCGGAGCATTGGCCGTTGCCAACTCCACCGTAGCCATAGATGTGTTGCCGTCAAGCAGAAGAAACGAAGGTATAGGTTACTACGGACTGAGCAACAACCTCGCTATGGCTTTCGCACCAACGGTGGGATTGTTTTTATATCGTTTCACACATAGTTTCGATATATTGTTCATTATCGCTTTTGTTGTGGCAGGTATTGGCTTTTTCGTTGATTCCACATTAAAACTGCCCAAAAGAGAAATCATAAAAAACAAGACAAAACTCTCACTTGACAGGTTTTTCTTAACAAGAGGTTGGTTGCTTGCGGTCAATATGACATTTTTTGGTTTTTGTTACGGAGTGTTAAGCAATTACCTTGCCTTATATGCCAAAGAAAAAATGAATATCGGCTCGGGTACAGGCATATTTTTCACTCTTTTAAGCGTTGGGCTTATACTTTCGAGACTGCAAGGCAACAAAGGGCTCAGAGAGGGAAGACTGACCCAAAACGCATGCGAAGGAGTTATCATATCCTCTATCGGTTATACTCTTTTTGTGGCTATGCCTAACAGCGTTGGTTTTTATCTTTCGGCGTTGTTTATCGGTCTTGGCAACGGACATATGTACCCGGCTTTTCAGAATATGTTCATAAGTATGGCAAAGCATAACGAACGCGGCACTGCAAACTCCACCATACTTGTTGCCTGGGATACGGGTATAGGCATAGGTGTTATCGTTGGTGGATTTGTGTCGCATCTATTGGACTATACGGCAGCCTTTTGGGTTTCTGCCATCGGACAAATCTTAGGTGCAACATTATTTATCGCCTTTGGCAGAAAGTTTTTCAACAAACGAAGATTGGCGTAAGAATATTAACATCAATTTTTAAGCAATTAAGACAAATAAGACGGTATTTAGCAAAAAAGACCTTTATGATATTTATCGCATAAAAGTCTTGAATGCTTATAATTAATATGTGGTATATTCAAAAAAAGGAATTTTATTTATAAAACTCTTCTATACTTGTTTTTTACGGAATAAGAGTTTTTTAAGCACTGGCATATTGCAAAATATTCGCCTTCTGTCAAAGTACCAATCAAGTTTATTGTTGTTTTGTTATTGGCTTGTTGAAAAAGCAAGGTATCTACATCAAACTCTTGCAGTCTAAAACCATATACGTATGTCTCTTTCGGAAATTTAAATCCATTAGTACAAACTTCTACATCGGGAGAAAAATAATAACAATTGAAGTTTATCTTCTTGTCATCTAAACAGCCGTGTTGTTTGGTAATTGAATTAGGCACAGCATCTTTTGACGTTGGCAATGATGACAAGATAACTCTGTCGCCTATATGCTTTAATATCAAAAAATATTTAGGTTTAGGGTCGCTCTTTGCATCTGTAAAAAAGAAAGGCGTAAAATATAATATATTACCGTCCTTAAATTTAGAAATATCATTTGCCATAATTACGCACACCGTTTAAGAATGACAACTGCTCTTCATAAAACTCTTTACTACATCCCGAAAGATTGTCGCCCAAATCTATCGTATAATCTGAATTGTTGGTACAACCGCTGTTAAATCTCTCCAATAAATTATTTTCCTTGCAGACTTTATACCATAAGCCATTTTTTTGATGTGTAAGTTTTACTAAATCCGTTGCACTCATATCGCCGTAACGTTTCAGGGTGTCGTCCATAACGATAATATCATTATGTGAGAACTCATCATCACAAAATTGTTTTTTAGGTTTTATGTATGTTTTGTTGTCATTAACTGCTTTTTCAATGTAGTCTGCTAAGATTATCGGACGCTCGGACAAGTCAATGAAAATATCTTTAATAACAGGACCAGCCTGCCACACTTCAAATGGCAAGCCTAAGAAAGGTGTATGAAATCGTTTAACGCTGTAATCTTCCATAAAATAAAGCAATTTCAACAACTTTGTTTTGCTTAAATTAGGAACTCTTTGAGCGATATAGATAACCGTATTACCTATCTTTTCTTTATCCGATAAAGTTAAATTCAACATTGGCCTGACAAATTGATTTTTTCTTTTTCCTTGTTCTATCTCGTTATGGCATCCTATAAACTTTTGTGCAAGTTCTTCATCTGAAAAACTGCTCAAATTTGCCTCCATTTTGTCGGATAGTTCTTTTGTAAACTCAATCATTTTGCATTTCCTTTCTCTTTCATTATCGGTAGTATGATAACAGATTGTTCCCATTTCCGCTTGCAAAGTTACAAATTTTATTCCATTTCGCATTCCAAACTATAAATAAATTTGAAAAACAACAATATACTTACAATATCATAGGCTTAAATTGACATTTCAAACAGCAAAGCACAACAAGTTTTTTTTCCGATATTTAATATCAATCATACAATACTAAACACCGCTCCATCGATTATTGACACTTTTTGGGGAGTAAATCAAGTTGTAGAAATAAGGTTAATGAAATAAATTTATGATGAATTAAAATAAAAACTCTTTTCTTTCGTTATTAGCGGATAATTCAAAAACAAAATAAACTAATAATATGAAAAAGAAGATTTTAATACTATCAGCCTTGTGCATCGGCTTTATCGCTCTTTTAAGCAAAACACAGGCTCAAACAACTGACGGATTAAAGATAACAGGTTACATTCAAGCACAAGCAGAATATGCCGGCAAAGACGCTTTGAAAGTCTATACAGGCTCGTACAATGCCGATAAATACAACAATGCCGACCACTTCCTTACATACGGTGTAAGACGTGGAAGAATACGTTTCACTTACACGAAAAACAAAGCCAAAGCCGTCGTTGAAATAAACGCCAACGAAAGCGGCAACGTTACTCCATTGAAAGCATACTTGGGTTGGGACGCCTTGCCTTGGTTAAGCGTTCAAGCAGGTTTGCTAAACAGTTTCTTTGGCGATGAGTTGATGTACCTTTCTCCTTTGCAAGAAACGATGGATAGAACTTATCTTACCAATATGATGTTTCCGGGATTGCACGAAGTCGGTCTTAAAGCCATATTCAAAGCCCCGAAAGAATCTTCGTTCAATGGTTTGAAATGGGAAGTAGCAGCCGTTTCGGGTAACGGAATAGCAAAGACTCCCGACGGCAGAATAGCCCTTGAAACACATTTGAAATACGACCATACGACACAAGACGGATTTTTCAAATACGGTCTCGGAGTATCTTATTACAACGGCAAAGTAAATAACGCTTCCGATAAACTTTACACATTCAGCGATAATGCTTGGCAAGTGGAAGATGTGGCTGTCAATGGAAAAAACAAAAGAGAATATTTCGGAATAGACGGTCAATTAACGTTTTTCAACGATTGGGGTCGCTCAAACATAAGATGTGAATATGCTTTTGGAACGCAGCCTTCAAGAGCCGATAATTTCGAGGGAGCAAAAAACAATCAATACAATGCCGCCGATGCTTTTGCTTATCAAAGAAAATTCCAAGGCGGATATTTGTATTACGTTCAAGATATAGCCCATAGCAATTGGCAGACGGTTTTGAAAGCATCTTACTTTGACCTTAATACAAAAGCAAACGGCGACAACGCTGCATTTAAGACCGATTTGGCTTATCAAAACTATGGCTTCGGAATAATCTTCAACCCAACGAAAAACATTCGTCTGAGTGCTTTTTACGATTGGTATATCAACGAAGAATCCAAGAAACTGCAAGGCTATGACAAGCAAGTTCCCAACGATGTTTTAACCGTTCGTATGCAGGTAAGTTTTTAATAAAAATAACAAAAGAAATAAAGACAATAAAATTTTTGTTATTAAGTCTAACAGACGAGAATAAAATAAGGTTTTGGCAGCAAAAGGAAATATGCTAAAACCTTATTTTGTTTTACAATACCGAAGCAATGGCGAGTTTATAACCTTTAAGTCCAAAACCTATTACAGAACCGTTACATACAGGCGAAAGAAGACTTGTATGACGAAACTCTTCACGGGCATAGATATTGGAGATATGCACTTCTATACAAGGTATTGAAGAAGATTTGCAGGCTATCGCATCACGGATAACAACGCTTGTATGGGTGTATCCTCCTGCGTTGATAACAATGGCATCGGCAGTGGCGGATTGGATTTTATCGACAATCTCGCCCTCGATATTGGATTGAAAATAATCTATATTGCATTGCGAAAGAAAATCATTTCTAAGTCCTTGCAAATAATCTTCAAAACTCCGCGTGCCGTAAATATCAGTCTCTCTCTTACCCAAAAGATTAAGGTTTGCTCCGTTTATTATCAATATGTTTTTCATTGTCAAAAATTTTTTTTCTATATCTGCAAAGTAATGCTTGTTTGATTTCAATCTTCTAAATCATAATCCCGATACATATCTATTTCTACAATTCTATGCCGTTTATCCAAAACAAATTTCTCGGGAACTTTCCACAAAAACTTTTTTATTATCAAATCATTATCACTACTCCAAGCATTCAGCCAATGTTTTGGAAGTTTATTCACGGTTTGCCTCCAAGAAATAAAATCAATATCGGGAGCAATGGTAAGAAGTATTGTTGTCTTGGCTTTTATCTGATTATTCAATTGCTTGTCTTTGCGAAGTTTCTTTATCTCTTTTTTACAATGCGAGCAATCCGGGTCATAAAAAAGAATTATAAGAGTATCGCACTGCAAATCATAAAGACTCATCTGCGAGCCGTCCAACAAAGTAATATTGAAATTATCTGCATACAGCCCCAAATGTTGGTTGTTGTACTTGTCAAAAACAGAGTCTTGGCTAATAACAAACGAAGTATCTTTTTGAGCAATCAAGCCTTGACAAAACAGCATCAAGGATATAAGTGATATAAAGCATATAAATGAATACCTTTTCATTGTTTTCGTTAAAAGTTTATTCGTTTAATATATTTATGCCGTAAATCGCATTAAGTTTGGCAAGCATCTGCTCCGATAAATCTTTATCGAACACAAGTTCAATGGAATTGGCAGAAACATAGGTATAGTTTTCTTTTGTAAAATTATTGTCTTTAAGGAATTTATTTACCGCTCCCATAACAGAGAAATCGAACGAAAAAGTTATCTTGGCTTGCGGTGTTTGGGTTATTATCTCGCTATTGTCTATTGCATCTTGGGCTGCATAGCGATAGGCTTTTGCCAAATTTGACGCTCCCAATTTAATTCCTCCGAAATAACGAACGACAACGATAAGAATGTTTTTCAACTCGTTGCTGTCAATGGCAGACAATATCGGCACACCCGCTGTGTTGTTAGGCTCTCTGTCGTCGTTGGTTCTGCAAAGGGCGATATTTTTATCGTTCTCAACCGCACTTTCGTCCAAACGCCAGGCAAAGCAATGATGTCTTGCATCAAAATATTCCGCCTTTAATGTATCGACCAATCCTTTGACCTGCTCGGGAGAAGAGATAGGATAAGCAAAAGAGAGAAACTTGCTTTTCATCTCCTTATATTCTCCTTTGGCAACGGCTTTTATGGTTTTGTATGACGGCATTGAAGTTTTAAGTTTTTTTTTATTTATGCGTTTAGAGTTTTATGCTTTGCGTTCGTTAATGTTTTTTGCTTTATAGTAAAATTAAATTTTATCGAAGCATCTTTAAGGCTTTATCAAGGCTTTGCATAAAAACATCTATCTCGTCTTTTGTTGTGTAGGCTGCAATGGAAAGGCGGTCTGTTCCCGCAATGCCGAACTTTTGCATTACAGGTTCTGCACAATGATGACCGGTGCGAATGGCAACACCCATGGCATCTAACAACGTTCCCAAATCCAAATGATGAACGCCATCTGCCAAAAAAGAAATGCACGAAGATTTATCTTTTGCATTACCGAAAATTCTTAAATCTTTGACTTCTTTTAATCTGTTTGCGGCATATTGGAAAACTTCGTCCTCATGAGCTATAATATCCTCAAAAGACATCTCTTTCAACCATTTCAATGCAGCTGCCAATCCTATAACATCAGCCACAGAAGGCGTTCCCGCTTCAAATTTATATGGCAAACCATTATAGGTTGTTTTTTCCATTGTAACGGTTTTTATCATCTCTCCCCCACCGTGATAGACAGCCATTTTATCCAAAAGGTCTTTCTTTCCATACAAAACCCCGACACCCATAGGAGCATAGACTTTATGTCCAGAAAAAGCAAGGAAGTCTGCGTCCAAACTCTGAACGTCAATAACCTTATGGGCTATGCTTTGGGCTGCATCTACGGCTACAAGACAATCGTGTTTGTGGCAGAAATCTATTATATGTTTTATATCGTTTATCGTTCCAAGTGTGTTGGATATATGGCATATAGATAAGAGTTTTGGCTTTGCGGATAGAATTTTCTTTTCAAAATCTTCTATCTCTCCGTTATCGTCAAAGGTCAGATAATCCAATTTAAAACCATAATCTTCGCTTGCAATCTGCCAAGGCACTATATTGGAATGATGCTCCATTTGGGTTATCATAACGGTGTCTGCCTGTGAAAGGAAAGACTTTGCAAAACAATGAGCCAAAAGGTTCAAACTCTCGGTTGTGCCTCTTGTAAAGATTATCTCCTGCGAATGTTTGGCGTTTATAAACTCCTGCACCGCAACGCGGCTTTGTTCAAACATATCGGTTGCCAAGCCCGAAAGATAATGCACACCCCGATGTACGTTGGCGTTGTACTTGGTGTAATAATCCAATAAAGAATTGATAACCGCTATGGGCTTTTGCGTCGTTGCAGCGTTATCCAAATAAATCAACGGATATTTATCCCTTATCTTGGTTTCAAGAATCGGAAACTGAGCCCTTATATATGAAATATCTATCATAATTTTCTACAAACCTTGTTTATATCTCTGATATTTAATGTACATAACGACAAAGAAAACCAATATCGCAAGCAAAAAAACATAAAAAATCAAACTGCCTTTCTTGCTTATACGCACTCTGCCCTCTTGTTTGTCTTTAAGCCTTTGGGTTATCTTGGCTTTGGTCGTTGTAAAACTGTTTTTTGTCTGCTCGCTCATATCGATATTGTTTATTGTGCTTTATCGCTAAATTGTTATGCCTGCAAAATTACAAATTTTTTGTTTATCGCATCGCTTTTCAAAGAAAATAGTCGCTTAAAACGTCATATCAAGGCTGCCAAACAAGAAAAAACATCACATAATCTCTTTTAACGGAATCTTTACAAAATCCCTAACCTCCCATAACGGGTGCGGTATCTTCAATTCGGAAGTGTCTATCGTTTCGTTATTGAAAAATATTATATCTATATCTATCACCCTATCCTCATAGCCTGCACCATTTGAGCGTGTCCTGCCAAGTTTATGTTCAACGGCATTGATAACTTTCAAACTCTCAAAAGGCGTTAAAGTCGTTGAGAATTTAGCACAAGAATTAACAAAAGTCTCATTGCTCTCAAATCCCCAAGCCTTGGTTTCCAAAAACGAAGAGCATTTAATCATCGTCCCCAACTCCCGTTCCAAGAGTTTATATGCCTTTAATATATTGTTTTTCTTATCGCCCAAATTACTGCCAAAGGACAAAACAATTATGTTTTCTTTCTCCATAAGGTCTTATTTTTAAGTTTTTCATTCGCTTTACAGCCTTTTTGTTTTTCAGTTCTAAATCCAATGTTTCAAATCAACGATTGAAAAAGCATTTGTCGTGTTTGTACATTATTTCTTTATTAGTCGCTACATCAAATCCGCATAAAAAAGTAATAAAACATTAAAAAAATAACGGATTTCAATTTATTTATCAAAATCCGTTTCAACAAAAACTATAAAATTATGAAAAATCAAACATCTAAAACTTCTTTTTCTTTGGTCTTATCTTCATAAAGTCTTTTAACCAAGATAAGATTTCAAGATTTTACTTCTTGACGTGTGTTTCAAACGTTTTATGGCTTTTTCTTTAATCTGACGGACTCTTTCACGTGTCAAATCAAATTTCTCGCCTATTTCGTCCAATGTCATAGGTGTGTAGCCGTCCAAACCGAAGAACATCTTTATTATATCTTGTTCCTTTTGTGTCAGGGTTGATATGGCACGATTTATCTCGGTTTTCAAGCTCTCGTACATCAATTCGCTTTCGGGAGTTGCTCCGTCTTCGGATTTCATAAAATCATACATCGTGTTTTCGCCGTCATTATCCACAGGAGCGTCCATTGAAGCGTGTTTGCCTGCGTTACGCAAAGACTCTCTGACATCGAAATCAGTCATATTCAAAGCCTCTGCCACTTCTTCGTGGTTAGGAGTACGTTCAAATTCCTGCTCCAAACGTGCGAACTCTTTATTGATTTTGTTTAACGAACCTATCTTGTTCAACGGCAAACGAACAATACGGCTATGTTCTGCCAACGCCTGCAAGATTGATTGTCTTATCCACCAAACAGCGTAAGAAATAAACTTAAAGCCTCGTGTTTCGTCAAATCGCTGTGCAGCCTTTATCAAACCCACATTACCTTCGTTAATCAAATCAGGCAAAGACAGACCTTGATTTTGATATTGTTTTGCAACAGATACAACAAAACGCAAATTGGCTTTTGTCAAACGTTCCAACGCCTTTTGATCGCCTTGTTTTATCTTTTGAGCAAGTTTAACTTCTTCTTCGGGAGTAATCATTTCCAAACGACCTATCTCTTGAAGATACTTATCCAAAGAAGTAATCTCTCTGTTGGTTAATTGCTTTGATATTTTTAACTGCCTCATATTAATTTGTGTGTTTTTTATGCTCTAAATTAGTCATTTCCCCTTTGAAACTTGTAAAGGATTACGCAAAATTTCAAATAAGGTTGCAATAAAACTGAAAAATTTTGATTTTATTGTTTATACAATCCACTTTTTTCAATTTCTTTATAAGCTTTTTCGCTCACCAAATAACGAACGCTTTGTCCTTTTCGTATTTGAGAACGAATGTAAGATGCCGAAATATCTATCGTCGGAGCGTCTATAAGATGTATGCTTTGGGAATTTTCGCTTAAAATTGCGTTTATTTGCAGCATATCGGTATCAATAATTTCGGCGGCTTTAACGTCTTTTTTTCTCGGATATACATATATATTATAATGTGAGACTATTTTTTGATAATCTTTCCATTTGTTCAACGCCCTCAGATTATCCTCTCCCATAATAAGAGAAAAATCTTTATCGGGATATTTTTCAGTCAAAAAAGTCAGCGTGTTTATAGTATAAGAGGGTTTTGGCAGAGAAAACTCCACATTGCTCGCAAAAAAGTTTTCGTTATCCTCCACCGCCAATTGTACCAAATGAAACCTTGTGTTGTTATCCAACAAAGCGGATTGTTTTTTGAATGGATTTTGAGGCGAGACCACAAACCAAATCTTTGTCAAATCAGAGTTTTGAAGTATATATTCGGCAAGTATCAGATGCCCTATGTGAATAGGGTTAAACGAACCGAAGTACAATCCTATTTTGCTTTTTGTTTTCATCTGACACCGTTTTACCGTCATTAACACTGTTTTACCTATGTTTAACACTGTTTTTTCAGTTATAATAATCGCTGTTGCAACAATAGTTAAAAAAACAAAGTACTAAATATAACCTGCATTTTTCGGTTTTATTGTATTTAAGGCTTAAAAAGTGATATATTTATATCGAATAACTCTTACAAATACAAAAAAATACAATTTTCAGGCAATAAATTTTGGCAAAAAGAATAAAAGTTATAATTTTGCAGTCTGAAATTCCAATGTTTATATTGGAAATGTAAAAAAACGAACTACTTAAAAACAAAAAAACATTTAAGCAATGGACGCAGAGAACAAAGAACAAACTGCTATGGCATCTGAGCAAACAAATGCTGCTCAGGTTGAAGAAAATGTTACGATTCAAACTCAAAACGAGGAACCGCAAACCGATGCCGATGTCAAGGACAATAAACCCACATTGGACGAAATAATTAAAAGTTATTCCGCCCTATCCCGTGAGGAATTGGTAAAAGAATTGAAAAATTTATTGAACAACAATGATTTTGAAACTCTCAGAGAGCGTGTTCCTTTGTTAAGAAATGCTTTTTCCGTACTGCCGAAAGAAACTATTGAGCAAGAAAATCAAGAGCCGGTCAAAGAAGAAAACAATGAGCAAGCAACGGAAAACAGCGAGCAAACAAATGAAGAGGAAAACAAGAACTTGATTGATGTTGTAGAGAAAGAGTTTTACGATTTGTATAACCTTTACAAGCAAAAACGTCAGCAATACTTACAAGAACAAGAGCAAATCAAGGAAGACAATTTGAAGAAAAAGAAAGTCTTGCTTGACGATTTGAAAAACCTTCTTGGAAGTGAATTGTCGTTAAAAGAAGTTCACGACGAGTTCAACAAAATACAAGATAAATGGAAAGAAATAGGTAACGTTCCTCATAGCGAGGTTAATAACCTTTGGGAGAGTTATCATTTCTTAATGAATAAATTTTATGAGAAAATCAAAATCAATCGCGAATTACGTGATTTGGATTTGAAAAAGAATTTGGAAGACAAACTTGCACTTTGTGAAAAAGCAGAAGAATTGCTTTTGAGCGAAGATATTAATATGAGTTTCCAAATCTTGCAGGAATATCATCGTCAATGGAAACAAATAGGTGCAGTTCCACCGGACAAAAACGATGAGGTTTGGGAGAGATTCAGAAAAGCATCTGACGATATAAACGCAAGAAGAAGAGAATACTACGAAAAGCGTGCCGATGAATTGGAGAGCAATTTGAAGCAAAAACAAGAGTTGTTGGATATGGCAATTGAAGTCAATTCACACGAACGTAACAAATCCTCTCAATGGAATGAAGACGCAGAGAAAATGAACGCTTTGGTTGAGAAATGGAAGACCATAGGTCCTGTTCCACGTCAATATAACGAAGATATTTGGAATAAGTTCAAGGCACAGAAAGACGGTTTCTTTGCTGCCCGTAAGGAAGCTTTTGCACACTCTAAGCAAGAAGAGGAAGAGAATTACAACAAGAAAGTTGCAATATGCGAAAAAGCCGAAGCGATAACAAAACGCACGGATTACAATCAAGCAACCAAAGAGTTGTTGGCTTTACAAGAAGAATGGAAACAAATAGGTTATGTAAAGAAATCATTGAGCGACAAGATTTGGTTAAGATTCAGGGCTGCTTGCGATGAGTTCTTCAAATTGAAGAGTGAAGACTTTATGCGTACTCATCAAGAGGCTGAGGGCAATATCAAAGCCAAAGAAGAGTTGATTGAAGAACTTTCAAAATATGAATTTACGGACGATAAGGTTCAAAACGTAAATACTTTGAAAGACTTCCAAAAACGTTGGTTTGAGATAGGCTTTACTCCAAAGCAAGAGCGTATAAAATTGCAGAAGAAATGGGACGAGATAATTGCTCAAAATAAAGAAAAACTGCAAATTACAGCCGAAGAGATTGCTCAACGAGGTGCAAGATTTTTGGAGAATGTTGCTCAAATGGCAGGTGGAGCGAAGAAGGCTATAAGCAACAGAATAGCCAACTTGGAGAAACAAATCGATTCTTTGGAAAACAATATCGGATTTTTGTCTTCAAGTAAGAATGCCGAAATACTAAAACGTGAGTTTGAACGCAAAATTAATCATTTGAAGGAAGAAAAAGCCAACCTTTTAAGACATTTGCAGGATAAAGAGGAAGACAAGAATACAAACTCTTCAACACCTCAAAACGATGCCAATACTTCTGAAAATGAGAACACAACAGCAGAAAACGCTGAGACAAACGAACAATAAAAACAAAAAAGTTACATTAATTACGTTATAATTCAGAAAAAAAACGTAATTTTGCAACTTGATTTTTAGCAGATAGAGTAATAAACAATAAAAAAACATAAAAGAACAATGAAGAAAGATATTCATCCACAGAATTACAGAATTTGTGCTTTCAAAGATATGTCCAACGAACAAGTGTTTTTGACTCGTTCTTGTGCAAATAGTAAGGAAAACATTACTATTGACAGTGTTGAATACCCACTTATCAAATTGGAAATCTCCAACACATCTCACCCATTCTTCACGGGTAAAGTTAAATTGGTGGATACAGCAGGTAGAGTTGATAAGTACTTGTCTAAGTACAAAAACCGCAAACCATTAGAAAACAATAAATAATTCAGTCGGTAAGTTTTCTAATAAATTAAGATATAGCCAATAGGACCTTTTTTTCCAAAGGTCTTATTGGTTTGTTTTTGTCTATAAAGTAAGTTAGTCAATACTGCAATTTGTATTCAACGTAAAACAATATATAAATTCAAGTCTATAATACACTTTTTCAATACACAAAATAAACCGCAGCATTAATCTTCCCTCCAAACCCTCTTTTAACAACTCTACAAGCAATTCACATTTCTTTCAACGACCCATACTCTACTTTCATATAGTTTTACATTACATTTTTTCGGCAAATATTTCATCATTCAACAATTATAGTTACTTATAAACGTTTTCTGTTTCGTACTATGCTTTTACCTTTTTCCCAAAACATTTTGCATTACTTTTATTCGTTACAAAAACATCAAAAGAGATTTCCAAAATAACAATATTGTCTGCACACAACAATCCAAACGAACTAAACAGAAATTTGAATAAAAGTTACAATAAATCAAATAGACTGCAATATAAATTGATGATATATGGCGACAGTTTATCAAATCACATTAAAGTTTTAGCTAACTGCACCAACAAATTTGCCTAACTGCACAAAAACATTATTACACCACAAAGAAAGTCTATAAAACTAAAAAAAGTCCATCTCACCCATATAAAAAAGAAAAGGGTAATTGGAAAACCAATTACCCTAAAAAAAACAACAATTTATGAAAACGAATTTTTAAATTACGCAGAGCGAGTGAGGGATAGAACCGTAAAGTCTTAATAACTTTATAACAGTTCAATCGATAGTGTAAAATTATTTACACATCTATAACGTCCCAAAAGAATATCCTCAATCCCTGTTCGGGAGCAGAATTGTCCAATGCCTGTATTCTTTTCTTCAAGATAGGCGCAATCTCATCGTCCATAACACAAAGAGTCGCCATATTTTTACTCGGCCATGCATGAGAACCCAAATGCGGCTCTCCGGTCTTAGTGCCCCTACCCTTTATATCGTCCCAACGGGAATATCCTCTCAAACTCAATTGATGTAAAATCTGCTCAACCTCGTCTATAAACGCTTGATTGTATGCTATGAATGCTGCTTTCATTTATCTGTTCTCCTTTTTTAATTTTTTCCAAAAACGTTTTCTTTCACTCCTCATCTTGCTTACAGCAAACAAACCATAAACAGACGGAATAAGTACCAATGTAACAAGTGTAGAAATCGTCAAACCAAATACGATAACAATACCCATCGGCTGCCACATCTCACTACCTTCTCCAATACCTAACGCCATCGGTAACATACCCAAAACGGTTGTTGCAGTTGTCATAAGTACCGGACGCAAACGTGATTTACCACCCGAAACTATTGCACGAATAGTACTCATACCCCTCTCTCTATTCAAATTGATATAATCCACAAGCACAATACCATTCTTCACAACAATACCAATTAACATTATCGCACCAATCAATGACATCATATTTATAGTTCCACCTGTTATAAACAAGCCCAATAACATACCCGTCAAAGCAAATGGTACAGAGAACATAATGATAAACGGCGAACGGAAACTCTCAAACTGACCTGCCATAACAGAATATACCAAGATTATGATAATAAGTCCCAACAATCCCAAATCTCCAAAGGTGTCGCCTTGGTCTTCAACCGTACCACCTAATTCAATGGCGATATTGGAAGGTATACTCAAATCATTTTGTATTTTCTCAATTTCTGCCTTAGCAATATCAACCGTTGTTCCAAACAAAGTTGCTGTAACTTTAACTATACGCTCACGGTCTTGACGCTCAATCTCAGGTGGAGCAAATGTTTCTACAACAGTTGCAACTTCTGCCAACTTGATAGGCTTTCCATTTGAACCATACAAGGTAATATTCTCCAAATCCTCAACACTGTTTCTGAACTCTTCTGCGTAACGTACCTTGATTTTATACTCATCTCCGTCTTCACGGAACAGAGATGCCGTCATACCATTCATACGATTACGAACAAACGAAGAAGCAGAAGATACACTCAATCCATTAGCGGCAAGTTTTTCTCTATCGAAATCGATATTGATTTGAGGAACATAGTCTTTACGTGAAATGGTTACGTCTCTTAAACCTTTGACTTTTTCCATTCTTTCCTTAAACTGGTTGGCAAGTCTTGTCGTCGTTTCAAAATCATAACCCAAAATCTGAACCTCTATTGTTGAACCGCCTGACATACCACCTTGGTTTCCGCTGGCAATAACCGATGAACGAGTTATTTCAGGATACGAAGCCAATTCCTTACGAAGCAAATCAGACATTTCGTAAATATCTCTATCACGGTCTGCAATATCAACAAATTTCATACGGAAAGATATATAGTTATCACCCGAAGTTTGCATCAACGCAAAAGAACTGCTCTCATCATCAGAAGGCGTACCTACGGTGTAGGTCATATTCTTCAATTCAGGGAAATTCTCTCTTGCATATTTATAGAAACGCTCAGCAATAACTTTACTCCTTTCAACACTTGCACCTGCCGGCAACTCTATGCTTCCTGAAATTTGAGCGTTATCACTTGCAGGGATAAAGTCTGTACCAATAAATTTTACTAAACCTATCGAAACAACAAATATCACAACAGATATAATAATAGTCGTAGGTCTATGATTTACGCACCAAGACAAAAGTTTTTCGTAAGCATTATCCAATTTATCCAAAGCATGTTTGATAGAATTACCAACTTTATTGATAAAGCTAACTTTCTGTGGTTTTTGCTCAATTTGTTTATTATTCAAAACACGACGTTTGTATAGCAAAGAACAAAGCATAGGGGTTAAAGTCAATGCACATATAATGGAAACAACCATAATGATACACATCATCCAACCTAATTGTTTGAACATTATACCTGCCATACCGCCAAGCAATGTGAATGGGAAGAATACCGCAATCAGAGTCAGTGTAGTAGCCACAACAGCCGATGCGACCTCATTGGTACCATAGATTGCGGCTTCTCTCGGCTTAGCACCCCTTTCTATATGTTTTGTGATGTTTTCCATAACCACGATAGCATCATCGACCACCATACCAATGGATATTGTCAAAGCCGACATGGTTATCATATTCAAAGTATTACCTGTTGCAAACAGATATATGAACGCTCCAATCAAGGATATAGGTATTGTAATGATTACAATCAATGCCGAACGCCATTCGCCCAAGAAGAACATAATGACCATGATAACGAACAAGAATGCAAGCAAGATTGTTTCTTTCAACGAATTAATAGAGTTTATAATATTATCCGTTGAGTTCATAACTTCGGTAATTTTAATATCAGGCGGTAAATTCTTCGTAATTGAAGGCAATGCCTTATTGATATTTTCCATTACCTCTACTGAGTTTGCACCATTTTGTTTAGACACAACGATTGTTGCACCTTGTTTGCCGTTGATAAAACTCTGTTGTACATGTTCTTGCAATGAATCTCGAACGGTTGCTATATCACGCATATATATAGGTCCGCCATTTACATTGGCAACAACAATATCATTCAAAGGCTCACTCTCTTTGTACTCACCTTCTATACGAAGAGTATAACTTTCATTACCCATATAGTATTTACCTGACGGCATATTCAAGTTTTCTGCTGCAATACGACCGCCTATGGACTCTACGGTAAGATTGTAAGCCTCCATTTTTTGAGGATCTACCAATGCAACGATTTCTCTTTCGGGAGCGCCGGCGATAGTTACACTACCAACACCTTTTATACGCTGTAATGGATTGGATACATTGTCGTCCAAAATTTTATACAACGCCGAAAAAGATTCTTGTGCATCGACGGAATATATAACAACCGGCATCATACTTGTTGATAACTTGAAAATCATAGGAGAAGATGCTCCGTCAGGCAAACTCATCTTAATAAGTTCAAGTTTATCTCGAATATTATTTACTCCAACATCCAAATCCGTTCCCCAGTTAAATTCTACACTAACAATAGACACGTTATCCTTTGAAGTAGAAGTAACTTGTTTCAAATCATCTACGGTGGATAGTGCAGATTCCAATAATTTGGTTACATTGTTTTCAACGTCCTCCGCACTTGCGTTGGGATAAGTTACAAACACCATTGCCATATTCATATCGAAGTCCGGCAACAAATCTATACTTAATTTGCTATACGAAAACAAACCCATTATCATCACCGCTATAAAAGCGATAGACACCAATACGGGTCGTTTTACCGATGATTCATAAATACTCATAACTTTCTTATGTTTTTTATTTTGTTAATGTATAAGAAATTATTTAACAACGGTTACTTTTGCACCTTTCTTCAATCTGCTATTGTCAGAAACAACAACTTTTTCGCCTGCATTCAAACCGTCCAATACAGCATATTTATCGTTCAATCTTCTTCCAAGAGTAATCTTGCGATAATCCACAGTTCCTTTATCCATTAAAACATAAACATATTTATCGTTTGTTCCGTTTTGTTTAACAACTGCTTTATCTGAAATAAGTATAGTGTTTGCACGACCAAGATTCAATTCGGCACGACCGAACATTCCCGGACGAAGTTTTTGATTTGCATTAACGAATTGTGCTTCTACATAAAAAGTTCTTGAAGTTGCGTCAATAGTTGGGGAGATTAGCGTAACCTTTCCATTAAACACTTCATCGCCGAATACTTCAACTTTGGCACTTACAGGCATTCCGACTTTAATCTTTGAATAAAAACTTTCATTAACGGCAAATTTCAATTTAACAGGAGAAATCTGCATAACTTGAAGTATTGGAGATGTACCTGCAACATCGCCGTTATCAAAGTTTCTTAATGTTACAACACCGCTTATAGGAGATGTCAGTGTGATGTTCTCTTTCAAATTATTGATATTTTTCTTTGCAACATCGTATTGTGTCTGCATTTGGTCAAGTTGTTGTTTGCTTGCTCCGCCCGATTGGTACAAGGCTTTGATACGAGCCAACTCAACGCCTAAATTATCCAATTGTGCCTGAGCTGTTGCAACTGTGGTATTTTCCATACGAACCAAAGTTTGTCCTTTTGAAACTCTGTCGCCGACTTCAACATATATTTTTTCGATACGGGTACCACCGGCAGAAGAAATATAGTTTTTTACCTTTGGTTCTATGGTTGAAGTAAATTCATATATTTGGTCTATTTCTTGTTGAGAAACTTGTTCTACTTGAACTTTAACAGCCTCGTCTTGTTTTTCTTCTGTTTTGTTTTTCTTTGAGCAGGAAGTAACAAACATTGCAATCAAACCTGCTGCCAATAATATTTTTGAAAACTTTTTACTCATTTTATTTATCGTTTATCTCGTTATTATACTATGATTATATCCATTTACTATTCTTTACCCAAAACTTTTTCGTAACTTGCCTTTGCAGACAAATAATCATAAAGTGCTTGTTGGTAATTCAATCGTGCCTGCGTCAAAGACAATTCGCTATCGTTCAATTCCAATATCGTTCCGCTGCCTGTGTTGTAACGCACTTTTGCAATCTCGTATCCTTTTTCTGCTTGTGCAATTGATTCTCTATTCACCACCAATTGTTCCTTTGCTGCGTTCATACTTTTTATTGCACTTTGCAATTGAAGATTCATTCCGTCTTTTGCGTATTCTCTTTGCATCTGCAATTCTTTCAAAGACAATTCCACTTGTTTTGTTTTGTTGATAACTGTGTTTCCGTTAAATATAGGAATATTCAATGAAAGACCTACAAGAGCCGAAGAAACCCAATTGTAATCGCCGAATTTGAAATCTTCCGCCTGCGTTTGATAGGTGTATTGTCCCATTGCAGAAAGAGTTGGCAAATGCTGACTTTTAACCATTTTCAACGAATGTTGCAACGATGCTATATTCAAATCCAATTGTCTTAACTCCGTATTGTTTTCCAAACTCGTTTGTGGTTGGCTTTCGTCCAATAAAGACACATTGTTTTCGTAGTCTTGCAATGTCTCTGTGATTTCCACTTCTTGTGTTTCCGGTAAAGAAAGCAACATCTTCAATTGCAAAATTGCCAAATCCACACCATTTTTTGCACTTATATATGTCGGATTCAAATTATTGACCTGAACCTGTGCTCTTAAATAATCATACTCGCTCGAAACACCTTGTTCGTATGAAGCCTTGGTTGTTTTCAAAGTCTCTTTTGCATTGGTAATACTTTGTTCCAATACTTTCAACGATGCCTGTGCCAAAAGAACACTGTAATAAGCATCTTTGACTTGTTTTGACATATCAAGACTTGAAGAACGAGCCTGTTCCAAAATCAAATCAATCTCCGTTTGTTTAGCCTTTATGGATTCCCACAAAGAGAAATTAACGATAGGCATTTGTGCTGATACAGTTCCTGTAAAGGAGTTCTTGTAACCTATCTCCATATATGAAGCACCGCCCATCATTGCGCTCATCGATGCAGGCATAAACATAACACTTTTCATTATGTTATTGGTGTATTGTCCCGATGCTGAAACCGAAGGAAGAAGGCTACCCATAGTTTCTTTCTTTGAATAATCGACTCTTTGGACTTCCAAATCTGCGATTTTGATTGTAGGGTTGTTGTCGTGTGCTATGGCAAGCGCCGTTTTCAAATCCAAACGCAAAACTTTTGATGAGTTATCATCCTGCGTGTTTTGTGCATTCAAACCATTCAACGAGCATAATGCCAATGCAAACAGAAAACATTTAAGCATTTTTTTCAGTAGTCTCATTTTATATTTGTTTTTTGTTTTTTTATTAATTTGTTTTTAACGATTTTGTGTATTGTAATTCCACAAAACCTTTTTCCTTTATTTCTGAATCAAACTTATGACATTCAATCAAGCCTTTGTCGGTAGCGATTCCTCTTAACAAGCAAAAAAATCTCGCAGCCTTTAATTGAAAACGTTCAAACTTTTTATCCAATACTCCGAAAGAGTTCTCCATGGTTTTTGAATATTCATCGCCGACGAAAAGCATACTTACTATAAATTCCGCATCCATATCATCGACCACATATCCTTGCTTTTGAGATTTTTCCAATTTATCCAATAAATAATGTCTGATAAAAGATTCTCTATGTTTAAGAAGTTTTTCCATAATTTGCGGATAAGCGATTTTCAATGACATAATTTTGGAATGACCGACCCTTACCTGGAAAAACATAATGAACATAGCCCACAATAATTGCATATATGGATTTGTACAACCGTCGACTGCTTTTTCTACAATGCCCGCAGTCTTTTCTGTATATGCTTTAAGCGACTTTACAAACAAATCCTCTTTGCTTGTAAAATTTTCATAGACTGTTTTTTTGGAAACACCCAATTGCTTCGCTATCGAATCCATGGTAACGTCTCTAAAATCATTTTCTATAAATTGCTTCACGCATTCATCCATTATTTTCTTTTGTACATCATTCATTACTATCGTTTTTTGCTTGTTATTAATTGTTTTTTCCTCAAACCTAACTATTCTTCATCATCTAAATTTTAGTTCTACCTCTATTTCGGGTTGCAAAATTACACAAAACTAAGGAAACTCCAAAGAGTTTTTTAAGTTTTCTTTAAGGCACGACAAAACAATCTCTTTTTTTTATTTGATAATCAGTTCTAAAAAACAAATATCAATACAAATAAAAAGTTATAATTTCTGTATCTGCTTTTTTTAACTTTGCTATAATTTTGACAATAAAAGATGCAAGAAGTTTAATCGGAAGAAAATTTTTCTTTAACTTTGCACTCGTGTAAGTCTTATCTTAAAAGACAATTTTTATATATAAAACACTGCAAACGATGAATATACTTATCAAAAACGTACTTCTGAATAATGTAATGACAGATGTATTAATCGAAAACGATACATTCAAAAAAATCGGAAGTATCGATACCAAAACAATTCACATCGACAAAACCATTGACGCAACAAACAAAGCCATTTTGCCTGCATTTTATAATCTTCACACTCATGCCGCCATGTGTCTTTTACGTGGTTACAGCGAAGACAAACCATTGATGCCGTGGCTTAATGAAATTTGGGCAAAAGAAGATACACTTACCGGTGAAGACATCTACGACGGCACTCGATTGGCAATAGTTGAGATGATACGCAGCGGTACAGTGTTTTTCGCCGATATGTATTGGTTTCATAGCGATATACTTCGTGCCGTGGAGCAGATGAATATTCGTGCCAACATAGGTGTCTGCTTTATGGACAATCTTGGAAAGGCGAAGATAGATGATAATTTTGCTTTTTTGAAAGAATATTCTGCTTACAACAATGATTTAATAAGTTTTGCTCCTGCACCTCACGCAATATACACTTGCAGCGGCGAATTATACAAACGTTGTTTTGATTTTGCAAATGATAATAATATGTTTGTCCAAACTCATTTGTCCGAAACGCTTACAGAAGTCAATGACTGCAAAAAGGCTCACAATATGACCCCTGCCGAATACTTAAATTCCATAGGTGTTTTGAACTCCAAGACCATAGCAGCCCATTGCGTGCATCTAACCGACAACGATGCCAAGATTATTAAGAACAAAGGCGTTACGATAGTGCATAATCCTTGCAGTAATATGAAATTATCTTCGGGTGCGATAAACATTCCACTTATTAAAAAGCATAATATTTCCATAACTCTCGGCACTGACGGATGTTCTTCCAACAATAATTTAAGTATGATTGAGGAGATGAAGTTCGCTTCTCTTTTGGCGAAAGTCAGTCATAATTCGGCAGATGCTTTGACGGCAAAAGAAGTCTTCGATATGGCTACAATCAATGGTGCAAAGGCTTATCACATCAATGCAGGCAAGATTGAAGAAGGTAAAAAAGCCGATTGCATATTGGTGGATATGAATAACGAACGTCTTGTTCCTTGTTGGAATCTTATATATAATATGGTATATAGCGGCGATAGCAGTTGCATTACCGACGTTATTTGCAACGGCAATATTCTTATGGAAAACAAATATATTCCGAACGAAGAGGAAATAATTGCCAAAGCACGGAAATTCGTAAAAAACAATTAGCCTTGTGTTATGGAAAATATGGTCGATAAACAAAAAATAAAAAGAAATCAAAACAAAAAATCAGTGTTAATGATTAATAAATCAGTGTCAGTAATTATTTTATTGATGTTTAATATTGTTTTTGCTTCTTCATTATTTGCTCAATTCACTGAGGATTATTGGATAAGGGTTGAAGGGGGCAGTTTTATTATGGGCTGTAACGGCGAGGGTGAAGACTGTTATCCCGACGAAAGACCTGCACATAAAGTAACCGTGAATAGTTTTTATATTGCCAAATACGAAGTAACCGTCCAAGAATACAGAGATTATTGTAACAAAACGGGCAAAACGATGCCGCAAGAACCACCGTATGGTTGGCACGACAACTACCCTATCGTTTATCTCACTTGGCAGGAAGCCTACGACTATGCGAAATATATGGGTTGCAGACTTCCTACCGAAGCCGAATGGGAATATGCAGCCAAAGGCGGTAAAAAATCCAAAGGTTTCAAATATGCAGGCAGCGACAATTGGGACGAAGTCGGCTGGTGCTACGAAAATTCAGTGCGTCAGCCCAATGCCGTAGGCGTCAAGGCTCCTAACGAATTGGGAATATATGATATGAGTGGCAATGCGTGGGAATGGTGCAGCGATAATTACGAAGTATTTTATTATGAAAACTCCCCGTCAAACAATCCCAAAGGTCCTGAGCAAGGCTTGGGTAAAGTCAATCGCGGAGGGTGTTTTGCTTTCGATTATGCGCTTATGAATACTCATCACAGAAGATGTCTTGATGCCAATGTCAGAGGTACGGGTACGGGATTCCGTTTGGTCAAAGATATTAAGAAAAAGTAATTTATTTATTTGCTTTTACAAATTTATTATATAACTTTGCAAAATCTTTTGAAGTACTTGTGGATATTGCTTTAATGACGACAAGAAACAAGTTTCACCGAATGCTTCAAGAAATTTAAGAATTATAAACACAGAACGAAAAACATAAAAATCAAATGATAAAGAGAGTAATTTTAACGGTAGTTGCCTTGTTTATGGCAGTGGGTGCATATTGTCAAGATACCTGGCAATATATCAGCAAAGAGAATATAGCATTCAAGATGCCCGAAAATTGGAAAATGATTAACACTTCCAAGCCTATGGGTGCTATGTGCGTAAAGATTTTTGACCCGAACTCGGCACAGTTTGTGGAAATCAGAGCCGAGAGAGTTAAGATAAATTTGAAAGTCAGAGCAAACGACATTGCAACCATGCGTTCTCAACAAAAGAATTTCGACTATATGCAAATAGATAAAATACAAGCATCGAAATTCAATGGACACGAAGCCCAAGAACTTAACTACACCAACACGTATTTGAACGATGTTTATTGCGGAAGTATTTACTCTTTTGTCAAAGAAGGCTACACTTACACGGTTGAATACTACGGCGAAAACAATCCTGCAACGCAGAAATTTTTGAAACAAATCGCTTCAACAATCAATATCAATTCGGCAGACAAAAAAGAGAATATGCCAACGCTTGAACAGAAAAATTACACACAAAAACGTTGGGCAAATCAGGAAATAGACCGCAGTGCAGAGATTGCAGCACAAGAGGCAGCCAAAGCACAGGCACAAGCCGAAAAAGAAGCATTGAAAGCAAGAGAAAAGGCAGAAAAAGAAGCGGCAAAAGCAGAGGCTCAGGCAGAAAAAGACGCCCAAAAAGCGATGAAAGCCCAGATGAAAGCCGATAAACTTTCCGCCAAAGCAGAACGTAAAGCCATTAAAAAAGAACTTGCTCAGCAAAAGAAATTAGCAAAAGCGGAGATTGCAGCAAAAAAGAAATTTGAAAAAGAAAATAACGTTCAAAAACTGCAAAGTACCAAAAAATCCTTAGAAAAAGAATTGACAAGTCTTGCAAGCGAACAATTGAAATTGCAAAATGAATATGGAGAATTGCAATTAAAGAACGAAGTCAAGAAAATGGAGAAAATCCAAGCAAAACAAACGAAACTTTCCGACAAAGTAATAAAACTAAGCAAGGAAAGAGATGCCATTTCTTCAAGACTTCAAGACTTGGGCTACTAATCATATTTGGTTAGTTTAATTAGGGTAATAAAAATAATAGTCAGTGAAAACGGAAAATAATCGGTAAAAACCAAGAAAATAATCGGTGTAATTATTTTTTCCTTTTCACACATAAAACAAACGACACGAGATAAAACTTAAAAATCGTGTCGTTTGTTTATTTTATTACATAACGGAAATTTCGTCTAAAACAGATAAAATTTCGTCTTTGGATTTGGCGTCCATAAGACGCATCTTGTAAGGTTTGAAATGACTTATGGAGGAAAAATATTTGCTGTAAAACTTTTTCATTACAACGATTGCCCTAAATTCTCCAAAGTTATCCGCCAACGCATTCAAGTGCCACTTGCAAACATCGACCTTTTCCTTTAAGGTTGGTTCGGTTATAGGAGCGTTATTCAAGATTTGCTTACATTGCTTGAACAGATAAGGCTTGCCTATTGCGGCTCTGCCTATCAGAATGCCATCGACACCATAACGTTTTTTGTAGTCCAACATTTTTTGCGCACTGTCTATATCGCCGTTGCCAAAGATTGGAATTTTTATTCTCGGATTGTTTTTCACTTGTCCTATCATAGTCCAGTCGGCAGAGCCAAGATACATTTGTTTTTTGGTTCTACCATGAATACTCAACAGTTGAATGCCGCAATCTTGGAGAGCCTCTGCAAAATCCGTTATAGGAGTTGAGTTTTCATCGTAAGCAATACGAGTTTTAACGCTGACTGGTAATTTTACAGACTTAACGACGGCTTTTGTAATGTCAAGCATCTTGTCAATATCCGCCAAAATACCGCTCCCCGACCCTTTGCCTGCTATTTTACGTACCGGACACCCCCAATTAATATCAATAAAATCGGGATTTAACGCTTCAACTCTTTGGGCTGCCTCTACCAAAGTTTCTTTTGTATTACCAAAAATCTGAATACCGATGGGACGCTGCTCCTTTGAGAAAGCAATCTTTTGATACGACTTTTCGACATCACGTATCAGTGCATCGGAAGAAACAAACTCCGTAAATAAAACATCTGCACCATATTTCTTACAAATTTCTCTATACTCAACCGTTGTAATATCGTCCATTGGAGAAAGCCCAAGTGAAAACTGCGGCAAAATATCTTTCAACATATTTTTGTTTTTTTGTGCTGCAAAATTATAACATTTTGAAGTATTTCTCTATCTTTGCAAAACATTAATAATAATTACAAAAAACAAAATGCGACAAGACTCATTAAACATCAATTACGAAATCTTCGATTTAGATGAACTGTCCGAAAAAGAAAAAGAACTTATCGATAACGCCGTAAAAGCAACCGAAAAATCTTATTCGCCTTATTCTAATTTCAAAGTAGGTTGTGCTGTAAGATTGGATAACGGAGAAATTGTTTTGGGTGCAAACCAAGAAAACATTGCTTATCCGAGCGGATTATGTGCCGAAAGGACGGCATTATTTTCGGCAGGTATGAAAGACAATAGTATTGAATGTATGGCGATTGCTGCTTTTGACGAAAAAAATAATCCTGCAACGGCATACCCTTGTGGTGCTTGCAGACAGGTTATGGCAGAGAGCCAAAAAAGACAAGAAAAACCTATAAAACTCCTACTTCTTGACAAAGACAAAAGGGTACTAAAAATAGACAATCTTAACGATTTATTGCCGTTTGGCTTTGAGTTTTAACAAAAAAGAGAAGTTATTCTTTGTTATTTTGATGTTTATTTGTAATTTTGCAATCACTTTTTACGGATATGTGGCAAGAAGAAATTCGTAATAAGATTGATTTTTGCAAGCATAATAAAGAAAACATAGAAATAAGATTATAAACAATAAAATGAACTACAAAAAGTATTTACCTCACGTATCAGCCTTAGTTATATTGATAATAACAAGTTTGGTTTATTTCTCACCTATTTTGGGAGGCAAAGTATTACCGCAAAGTGATATGGTGCAATTTCCCGGTATGGCAAAAGCAATCCAAGACAATGAAAAAATAACGGGACATAAAGGCGAATGGTCGCCAAATCTGTTTTCGGGTATGCCGTCATACCAAATAGAGTACGACAGAAACGGAAACATTTTCGATAGTCTGACAAACGTTCTCAACCTTGGCGACAAGACACATTCTTTGGGAGTATTCTTTCTTTTGGCGTTAGGTTTTTATGTGTTTATGATATGTATGGGAGTAAATCCGTGGCTAAGTCTGTTTGCAGGATTGATGTACGCTCTTGGGTCTTATAATATCATTATAATAAATGTCGGTCATATCACAAAGGCTTGGGCAATGGCAATGATTGCTCCTATTTTGGCAGGTATGATACTTACTTTCAAAAAGAAATATTTAGCAGGTTTTTTGGTATTTACCATTTCTCTCGGACTGCAATTAACGTTCAATCACATACAGATTACATATTACACACTGATTACTGCAATTATTTTAGCAGTGTCTCAATTCATTTTCTCAGTTAAAGACAAGGAATTTGCGATATTCGGTAAAAGTATAGGCGTGTTGGCTATCGGTGCAATATTGGCCGTAATGCCTTTGTGCGGACATTTTCTTGTCAACAACAATTATGTCAAACACACGATGAGAGGTGGTAGCGAACTGACCATTCACCCGCAGGGAGCAAAACAAGATGTAAATAAAGACGGCTTGGATATAAACTACGCATTCAATTGGTCATACGGTAAAGGGGAGACAATGACGCTTTTGATACCTGATTATATGGGTGGCGGCGCTGCAGATACTCGTTTGCACTCACAAGATTCCAAACAACTGCAAAATCGTATGCAGGCATTACAATCCACTCAGCCGATAGAGAAAGACCCGCAGAAAGTTCAGCAATTAGCAAACTCTTACTTAAATTCAACATACTACGGCACACAACCATTCACGGCAGGAGAAGTTTATTTCGGTGCGATAGTGATGTTCTTGGCTTTTATGGGCTTCTTTGTATTGGATAACAAATGGCGTTGGTGGCTTCTTGCAGCAACTATTATCTCTATTATTTTATCATGGGGTAGCAATTTTATGAGTTTCAACGCTTGGTTGTTCAATCATCTGCCGCTTTACAATAAGTTCCGTACTCCTTCAATGGCGTTGATTATTGCAAACGTAACATTGTGTATCGCAGGCGTTATGGGATTGAAATATTTCTTGGAATGCGAAAATGAAAAGAAACGTAAAATAAGTCTTTATGTTAGTGCAATCGTTGTCGGCGGTATATGTTTATTGGCTTGGATTGTACCAACTATGTTTTCGGATTTCACTTCGCCAAAAGACGATATATTCGCCAAAAACTTAGGTAATGATTTCATTGCAGCCTTGCAAGACGACAGAATTGCGATGTTCAAAGCCGATGCTATGCGTTCATTCTTGTTTATTGCGTTTTCATTTGTAACATTATTGCTTTATCATATCGGCAAACTGAAAAATCAAGTTGTTGTTATTATTGCAATAGGTCTGTTGTCCGTTATTGATTTATGGGGAGTAGCAAAACGATTTATCAATAAGGATTCATTCCGCTCCAAATACGAAACTGAAATAGTTGCGACCAATGCAATGAACAACATAATGGAGACTACCGAAAAACAAAACATTCCTCATTACAGGGTGTATAATCTTGCCACCAATGTTTTCAATGATGCTTCCACTTCTTATTTTATGCCTTCTATCGGCGGTTATTCGGCTGTCAAATTGCAGAGATATCAAGATTTAATTGATTTTTATCTAACCAATTCATCGTATAAACAAAAAGATATTGAAGATACGGCCTTGCTTAGAACAAATCAAATGAGACAATTGTTCTTCCAATACAAAGACAGTCCGAATTTCCCAATGCCTAATTTCGGAGTATTGAATATGTTGGATACTCGTTATATTATTCTTTCCGATGATGCAGTACTTGAAAACACTGAGGCTTGCGGTGCAGCGTGGTTTGTCAATCAGACAAAGTTTGTAAATAACGCCGATGAGGAAATACTTGCTTTGGATAATTTCGACCCTAAACAAACTGCGATAATAAACAAGCAATATAAAAATCTTGCTAACGGTGTAACGACCAATATAGATACCACTGCCACAATACAATTGATAAAAGGCAATGACGTTGGTCATTTGACTTATAAAACCAATTCCAAAACAGAACAAATCGCTGTCTTTTCTGAAATCTTTTACAAGGATTCTTGGCACGCATTCATTGACGGCAAAGAGGTTGATTATTTCTGTGCGGATTATGTTCTAAGAGGTTTGAAAGTTCCTGCGGGCAGCCATACCATAGAATTCAAATGTTATAGCAACACTTTGAAAACCGGTAATATTATTGCCTACATCGGTTCTGTTGTTATCATTCTTTGCTTCGCCGGTGCGATATTCGTTTATTATAGAAAAAGAAAAAATAATAAAAACGATAAAAACAAAACCTCAACCGACAACACCAACGACAAGAAAACAATATCCGATAAATAGAATAAAAAGTAATAATTAAATAAAGACAACAATTATGAAAAGAGTAATTTTAGCCTTAGCACTCGTAGCTTTGTTTGTTTCGTGTTCCAATAAAGAAGAGCAACGACTTAGAGAACAACATCTAAAAGATTCGTTCAACACATTATTATCCGCTGCAACGGATCAAAAAGAGACGCTTGAAGCACAAATGAAAGATATTGACGATAATCTAATGAAGATTACTTCACAATATGCCGCTTTAAGGAGTATTGCAACAAAGGACGGAGAAATATCAGACAATGTGGCAGAGCATATAAAAATTCAAATAAATGCCATTACCGATTTGCTTGCAAAAGACAAAAGCCGCATAGCAAGTATTCAGGCTCAATTGTCCAAACAGAAAAACGACTCCAAGAAAGCCGAAGAATTGCAGGCAAAGGTTAATGAGTTAAACAACAAGATTAGTGAAAGCGAAAATCAGATTGCAACTTTAACCAACGACCTTAAAGACAAAAACATTCAGTTGAATAATTTGAACGAACAGGTAGCAAAACTTCAACAAGACAGCAAAAAGAATAAAGCCGAATTAAGCAAACTTGAAGACGAGAGATATACCGGTTATTTCTTCGTTGGAACGAAAAAGGAATTGAAACAAGCAGGTTTAATTGACACCAAAGGCGGTTTCATCGGCATTGGAAAAACGATTACAATGGCAAATAACGGCGATATTTCCGCAATGAAAAAAGTGGATACCCGTAACCTTAACGAAATTCCTTTGACCGGGCAAAAAGTTCAGATATTAACAAATCACCCTGCTAACTCATATGTTTTGCAAGGCTCTCAATCCAAACCGTCTTCATTAATGATAACTTCCGTTGATGATTTCTGGAAACTCAGCCGCTGCTTGGTTATTATGGTTAAATAATTCAAAATAACGATTACACATAAACAACTGCACACCCTCATCAAAAGGGTGTGCAGTTTGCTTAAAACATTTTATCAATCATTAAAACCGCAAAAATAGTCTTTAATACTGTTTTACTCTTGTTTATAATCGCTGTAATAGTTTGCGAAAAGATTTTTTGCTTTTGTGTTTATATTTTGTCCTTATCACTTTTCGGCTTTCAGACGTTTGATTTCGTCTCTATAAACTGCGGCTTGCAAGAAATCCAAAGTCTTGACGGCATCGTTCATCTTCTTTTCCAATTGATGAATTAGTATCTCTTTGTTCTTTTCTTGTGAAACTATTTTCTCGGCTTCTTTCTTCGCCTTGTTCTGACCTGCCTTTACCGTTTTTTCTACTTCTTTCTTTTCGCTTTGAGGCAATATGTTGTCTATATCTCTTTTAACCTGCGTAGGGGTTATATGATGTTCTTTGTTGTATGCTATCTGTTTTTCTCTGTTATGAAGATTCATTTCTATCGTTCTACGCATGGAATCCGTTATCTTATCTCCATACAATATGGCTTTGCTATTCACATTACGGGCAGCACGTCCTATGGTCTGTATCAATGATTTGTCGTTACGCAAAAAACCTTCCTTGTCGGCATCAAGTATTGCCACCAACGCCACTTCCGGCAAATCCAAACCCTCTCTTAACAAATTGACACCAACCAATACATCAAAACAACCCGCACGTAAATCATTCATAATCTCTACCCTTTCAAAAGTATCTATATCCGAATGTATATACTTCGTTCTTATATCCAACCGCGACAAATATTGTGTCAATTCCTCAGCCATACGTTTTGTAAGAGTGGTAACCAAAACCCTTTCGCCCTTATCTACAACCTTAGATATTTCTTCCAACAAATCATCGACCTGATTACTTGCCGGATGAACCTCTATCGGTGGGTCTAACAAGCCGGTAGGTCTTATCACCTGTTCTACAATAACACCCGCCGCCTCATCTATCTCGTAGTTTGACGGAGTGGCAGACATATATATCGTTTGAGGTTGCAAGTCCTTAAACTCTTCAAACCTCAGCGGCCTGTTATCAAAAGCGGCAGGCAAACGAAATCCGTATTGAACAAGGTTTTGTTTTCTTGACCTATCACCACCATACATAGCGTGCAGTTGCGGAACGGTTACATGGCTCTCATCTATAACCATCAGAAAATCTTTCGGAAAATAATCCAATAAACAGAACGGTCTTTCGCCTGGCTTTCTCCTATCAAAATAACGTGAATAATTTTCTATACCACTACAATAGCCCAACTCCTGCAACATCTCCATATCGTTATTGACCCTTTCCTCCAAACGCTTTGCTTTCAACAATTGTCCGTTTGCTCTAAACTCTTCACAACAAACGAACATATCCTGCTGGATTTCCCTTAACGCTGTTGCCAATGTTTCTCTGTTGGTTAAAAAGTTAGCAGCCGGATAAATGATTATATCATTCAAACGCTCGATTGTTTTATTCGTCAAAGGATCAAACTTCAAAAGTTCTTCAATCTCATCATCGAAGAAAACGACCCTATAAGCGTAATCGGCGTATGCAGGAAAAATATCCACCGTATCTCCTTTTATCCTAAACTTTCCACGAGAAAATTCTATCTCGTTTCTCGAATACAACGAATCCACCAAAGTCAATAAAAAAGCATTCATATCCACCCTTTGATTAACCTTCAAATGAATTGTCCCCGCTTCAAAATCCGTCGGATTACCTATACCGTATATGCACGATACACTTGCCACAACAATTACATCTTTTCTACCTGAAAGCAATGCACTTGTGGCAGACAAACGCAGTTTATCCAAATCATCGTTGATTGACAAATCTTTTTCAATATAAGTATTTGTTTGAGGGATATATGCTTCGGGTTGATAGTAATCATAATATGAAACATAATACTCCACCGCGTTTTCAGGGAAAAATCTCTTAAATTCTCCATACAGTTGAGCCGCCAAAGTCTTGTTATGACTCATTATTATGGTAGGTTTGCCCACATTGGCGATAACATTGGCTATCGTAAAAGTCTTACCACTACCTGTTATACCAAGCAAAACCTGTGCTTTGTCGCCGTCTTTAATGCCTTGCGTCAGTTGGTCTATTGCCTTGGGTTGGTCTCCCGTTGGAGCAAAATCACTGTGTAACTTAAATTCCATTGCTTGTTTTGTGTCTCTATCTGCAAAGATACGACTATTTTTGGTATTAGATTTTAATTACGCATTGTTCGTTATCACCTTTTCACAAATCATTTTTCTAATATCACCAATCGGTAAATCAGTGTTAATGATTAATCAATTGGTTTGAGTAATCAGTAAATCAGTCTCCCACACTATTTTTACGATTTTCATTTACGAAATAACAACAATAATTATCGCAAAATTTTTAAGCAAAAACACAATAAAAACATAATAAAAAACGCAAGCATATTTATATAAAACTTGCGTTAAAAATATTGTCGATTTATGTTTGCTTACAGTTTATTCGTTTTCAATTTGTAAAATATCAAAATTCTCAAATGGTTGTTTTTGCGTGATAAGGCTTCTCGTATAGGATACACCATAATAATTTTTATCCTCACCATTAGATTTATAGAAAACATATTGGTTCAAAAGGAAGTTAAAGAAATATTTTCCGCATAAGCGTGCATTATCGGTCGCAATCTCATAAACATCATTCGGATTGATTTCAACGATTTCGTAATCCACGTATGTATTTGCTTTTGTCTCATCTTCAAAATATCCGTCAATATAAGATAGGCGTGTGGCATCATTATAGAAAATCAATTCATCGCTTCTATTTGCGTTATAGGTAAGCCATATATTTACATTGACGGCAGGAAGTTTTTTGTAAAACACAAGTTTTTTGTTTATCTCGCCATTAATTGAATCGTAGTATTGATATTCTTCTATCTCCACTTGCGAAACAGCCAAAGTATGCTCATTGTTTTTCAAACTATCGGGAGCAGGCGTTTGTTTTACATCAAAGCCATAGAATTTCAACTCGCTGACAATTTTTTCGTTGATAAGTTTTAACACTATCGTATCTTGGATTTCCTTTGTGTTGTCCAACGAAGTTCTTATCAAAGACGACGCCGGCGTGAAGTATATAACATCACGTTTTTTCATATCTCGCTGATTTGACATAAACTCATTGGCAAATCGTTGGGCATACGTATTGCACGAAAGCATCACACAGGCCATAAGAATTAAACATTTGACTTTTTTCATATATACTCCTTTTTACTTTACAAATAACATATAAATTTCATTGTTGTATAACCGAAACGTCTTGTGTATCGCTTTTATTTTCTAAAACAACGACGCTTGTACTCCGTCGTCTTCCGATATATCTTCATTGAAAAACTCATCGTTATCCTCTTGCTGTGATTCTTCAACGGGTTCTTCGTATGGCAATGGGTCTAAAATCTTTATCTTTGTCTTTTTGTCTTTACTTATCTTCTTACCCTTTGCTTTGTATTTCATTATATCGGTCAGTTCGGTAACTTCTTTTTGTTCGTTATCCACACTTACAACAGGCAACCAATCCGTCAGACAATGTTTCAACTCACAAGTGTTTGCGTCCAAGAAAGAAATTCTATCGTTTGATATAATCTCGGGAACAAATCTCTTGATATAATATGCCGATGCTTCGTTGTCCCAATATATAATCGTTATCGGCTTTTCGGGTTTGTATTTCTCGACTATCAACGTGTCGTCATCGAAATGCAGATTCAAATCCGGGTCGGTTATTCTGTATGTTCCTTTTTGTGTTATGATAAGAATCTTGTCTCCGCCCTTAAATTCGCCAAGAAGATTGCCGTGTTCAACAGTGTTAAGCTGCATAATAGAAGTATCCAACCATATTTTCTGGGCTTGAAGAGTGGAAACGCCGCCCGTTTTCTTGCTAACTCTTCTCACAGGATTAGGATCAACAACATTACCATGCGCTCCCCTACCCTTTATCGCCAATTCGGCAAAATCATATACGAAACTTAAACGTCTCATTCTCGGTTTGGCTTTCAGAAATACGGTAACTTTTTCGGCTTCTCCGTTAGGATTGGCAGAAAAATAAAGTAAAGTCGAACCTTTGACGCCTTGCGTAAAATCATATTGCTTATCACGTATAACACCGGTGATAGCACAACGTTTTGCAAAGCATCTGCCGTAAGGACCATTGTTATACATTATGTTATATATGGTTCTTTCGTCGTTACGTTTGAATACGGCGATATGAACAATGTTTTTGCCGACAAAATCTTTCTCGCTGACTTTTTTGATTACGTATGTACCGTCCTGACGAATGACTATAATATCGTCCAATGTGGAACAATCGCAGATATATTCGACATCATCGCCTTTAAGTTTATAACCCGCAAAACCTTCTTTGAAATTGCAATAAAGTTTCTCGGTTGCGGCAGCGGCTTGTGTAACTTCTATTCTATGGAATGAGCGTATCTCGGTTTTTCTTTCCCTACCCTTACCGTATTTGTCTTTAAGATGCTTAAACCAACGAATGGCGTAATCCGTTAAATGCTCTAAATTGTTTTGAACTTCGTCTATATCGGCATTGATAGCCCTTAAATCATTATCAACTTTATCACTGTTATATTTGGAAATTCTGTCAATAGGAATTTTTCTTAGTTTTTGAATATCATCTAATGTAACCTCTCTTATAAGAGTCTTGATAAAAGGCTCTAAACCCTTGCGGATTGTGGAGTTTATGGCTTCATCGGTAGTACAAGGCTTAATGTCTTCGTAAATCTCGTTTTCAATAAAAATTCTTTCCAAAGAAATCCACTGCCAACGCTCTTTCAAATCTTGTAAATCCAATTCCAACTCTTTTTTCAACAAATCGACGGTTGTTTGGGTATTACGCCTCAAAATATCACTTACCGGCATAAACACAGGTTTCTGTCCGTCAATCACACAAGAGTTAGGAGAAATACTTTTTTGGCAATCCGTAAAAGCATACAAAGCATCTATGGTCTGATCTATCGAAACATCGGACGGCAGTTGCAAACGAATTTCCACGTTTTGGGCTGTGGTGTTTTCAATCTTCTTTAATTTTAATTTACCTGCTTCACTCGCCTTTGCTATTGAGTCTATCAAAGAATCGGCTGTGGTGGAATATGGTATTTCGGTAATGACCAAAGTTTTTGCGTCCTCTCTTTGAATACGGGCGCGGATTAAAAGACGACCACCTCTTACTCCGTCGTTGTATTCGCTCACGTCCATTAGTCCTCCTGTAAGAAAATCGGGATAAAGTACGAAAGGTTCGTTTTTCAATATGGCAATGCTTGCGTCCAATAGTTCATTGAAATTATGAGGAAGTATCTCGCAAGCCAAACCGACAGCAATACCCATAGCCCCTTGTGCCAACAGCAATGGGAACTTTATCGGTAATGTATCCGGTTCCTGACTTCTGCCGTCGTAAGAAGGGTGAAACGTTGTCGTCCTGTAATTAAACGCAACTTCCAATGCAAACTTACTCAACCTTGCCTCTATATAACGTGGTGCGGCAGCCGAATCGCCAGTCAAGATATTACCCCAGTTACCTTGTGTGTCAATCATAAGTTCTTTTTGACCCAAACCAGTGATGGCATCACCAATGGAAGCATCGCCATGAGGGTGATACTTCATCGTATTACCCACAATGTTGGCTACTTTATTATAACGACCGTCGTCCAATTCGTGCATAGAATGCAATATACGTCTTTGAACAGGTTTTAATCCGTCATTGACATGCGGAATTGCACGTTCCAAAATCACATACGAAGCATAATCCAAAAACCAATCCTGATACATTCCTTTTATGGACGCCATCTGTCGGTATTGGTTCTGTTGAGTGTTGTTGTCTTGCTGCATTTATTATGTTATGGTGTTATGTGTGTTTTATTAATAGATTTGTTTTTTTAGAAACTAACTTTGGGAGCATTTTCGCTACCTGCATCCGCATTATAGTATTCTTTTGCATTAAAGCCGAACATTCCGGCAACTATATTTGTTGGAAACGTATTTCGTTTTTGATTATACACCTGAACGGCTTCTGCATATTTTTTTCTTTCTACTGCAATACGATTTTCAGTTCCTTCCAACTGAGATTGCAATTCCAAGAAATTTTGATTGGCTTTCAAATCCGGATATCTCTCAACAAGAATATTAAAATTTCTCATTGCTGTGTTCAAAGCCGATTGTGTTTGCTCGATTTGTTTGGCATCTTTGGATTCAATGGCTTTTGAAGCACTGTTTCTTGCTTCAATAACTTTGGTAAGAGTCTCTTGTTCGTGAGCCGCATAGCCTTTGACAGTTGAAACCAAATTAGGAATCAAATCCATACGTCTTTGATATTGACTTTGCACAACACTCCACTGGGAATTGCACGATTCATTCATTCTTACCAAGCCGTTGTATTTGGAAATTAAAAAGCCTCCAAGTACAAGTACTACTGCTACAATTACTAAAATTGTCGTTGTTTTTTTGCTTAAATTCATCTCTATATATTTTTTATTTGTTATTATTTTTCTAATCTCAATAACTATTTTATTAATCTCAATGATTATTTTTCTAATCACTCACATTATTTTTCTAATCTCAATGATTATTTTTTCAACATACTTATGTCTTTTACCAAGAGCCGCCGCCGCCTCCGCCACCTGAGAAGCCGCCACCAAAACTTCCACCCGAGAAACCTCCTGAAAAGCCACCCGAATGACCTCTACCCATAGAACCTAACACACTTCCCGCCGCAGCACCGGCAATAAATGCAGAATCGTTGTTATCTTCAACGGTAGTTGTCTTAGTACCTCTATGATGACAGTTTTCACAAAAATATTCTTCCGTTGTGGTCTTATAACGTTTGACAGTTCCCGAATAAGTTACTTTTTGCGATATGCGTTTATATGCTTTTGCGTGGCAACGAGGACAGATTTCGTACTGCGAATTTTCTTCATAACAAAAAATCTCCGTTTCTCCACATTTAGGACAAAGCCATACGTCATAGTTTCGGGATTTCAACTCTTCCTCCAATTGTTGAACATTATTCAAAAACTCATCTTCCTCTTTCTCGCTCAGAAGTATCATCTCATTTCCGCAACTGCAATAAACCTTTTCGTTTCTTATGCTATTGACTTTGTTTTTATACATTATCAAATACACAGGCAAGGTAAAAATAGAAAAAATGGTCTCTACCGCAATATATCTGTTGAAAGACTTTTTCAAGGTATTAACTCTTTTGGTTCTAAACGTGTGTTCAATGTTGGCGATACATTTATTCAAATCGCGAACAGCGAAAATAAACACGCCGCAACCCAATAAAAAATAAACAAAAATAAAGCCGTAAAGTGCCGATGTGGCATCGGAATCATCTTCGCTGCTTGCACCTTTTGGATTTAAGTAAAACTTGTATATTTGACTTGCCGCCTCTTTTGTTCCTTGCAATACGCCTTCGTCCCAATTGTTTTCCAAGAAATAAGGCTTCATTTTTTCTGTAAAGATTCGAGTGGATTTGGCATCGGTTATAATATCTTCCAATCCGTAACCTGTCCTAAAAAAACATTGATGTGCTTCGGTTACGACCAATAGTATCAACCCATTGTCCTTTCCTTTCATTCCCACTTGCCAACGTTCAAAAAGTTCCATAGATAAATCTCTTGCGTTTGTCTGTTTATCTCCCTTGATAACCACTACACTTATCTGACAAGAAGTTGAGTCATATAATGCGTTTATCATATTGTTCAACTCTTCCACAGTCTTTGAAGAAAGTATTTTATCCTGATTGCTAACCCAGTTTGTCAAACCTTTGGATTTTGGATTCTCTATACTTTCAGCCGATACCTGTGCTTGCACAAATAAACTACCCGACAACAAAACACCGAACAGCACCGCAAACAATATTTTCTTAATCTTTATTTTTTTCATATTTCAAACTAACTCGCAAAATTAAGATTTTTTTGTGAAAATAATATGTTTTTGATATTTTTTTTGTAGTTTTGCAACCCCTTACACAAGGGACATTATTTTTTCGAGTATTACTTTTTGACAAATAAGACATAAATATCATGGAAAATATAAAATGTGCAATAATCGGTTCAGGTCCTGCCGGCTATACGGCTGCCATATATGCTTCTCGTGCTGCCCTTAATCCGGTTGTATTTGAAGGAGCCGCACCGGGTGGTCAAATAACGATGACTGAACAAATAGATAATTTCCCCGGTTATCCCGAAGGAATAAGTGGCTTTGGGCTAATGCAGGATATTAGAAAACAAGCCGAGAGATTTAATGCCGACATTCGCAGCAAGGTTATCAGCAAAGTGGATTTATCAAAACGTCCTTTTTATTTACAAGACGAAGACGGCAATGAATATATGGCTCAAAGCATCATAATATCCACAGGAGCAACGGCACGTTGGTTGGGTCTGGAATCAGAAACTAAATTCAGAGGTCAAGGTGTCAGCACATGTGCAACTTGCGACGGATTTTTCTATCGCAAAAAAGATGTTGCCGTTGTAGGTGGTGGCGATACCGCTTGTGCTGAGGCTTTGTATTTGGCAGGTATATGTAATAAGGTGTATATGATTGTTCGTCGCGATGTATTGCGCGCTACTGCCATTGTTCAAAAAATGGTTAAGGAAAAAGAAAACATCGAAATACTTTGGCAGCAAAAACCATTGGAAGTACTTGGCGATGACAGCGGAGTAACAGGCGTAAGATTAATATCTACAAAGGACAATACAACAACCACAGATATTGATGTTATGGGCTTATTTGTTGCAGTGGGCAACGAACCAAAAACAGAATTGTTCAAAGGTCAATTGGAGTTAGACGATGAAGGCTATATTATCACCAAACCTCATTGTTCTTACACTTCTGTCGAAGGCGTTTTTGCCTGCGGAGATGTTCAAGACAAACGCTATCGTCAGGCTATTGTCGCTGCCGGAACAGGTGCTGCGGCTGCAATAGATTGCGAAAGGTGGCTTTTGGAAAATCCATTGAAGTAAAAATAATATTTTTTCAATAGTAATTGTAGCGATATCTGTTGCTACAATCTGCTTGCGATACTTTAATGCGACAATGAAAGATACTTTTTTTAAGATTTTCGTTTTCCTTTTTTTTATCGGTGCTTTGGGAAAAATATCTGCCCAAAACGCCGATTTCAAAAGTGATTTCTCTTTTCCTTCCACCAATACCAAAGCCGACACATCACTCGATAATATAATCTATTACTATAACTCTAAAACGGATTACTTAATCGAACGCACTTTTGATACTCATCTTGATGTTTTCTCTACTCACTACTACAATAAAGCCAATATTCCAAACGACCATTATTATTTACAACTAAACAATGAAGGTTCTGCAACCAAGGATATGATTTTTCATTTGGACGATATGTTTTCGTACAAACGCAATAGCAATGGTTTTGAACCTTATAATTTCACTATTGATAACGTTAAGTATTTTCAAAATCGCAAAGCCTATACTTCTCTCGCTTATTCCAACAGTATCAACGGCAATCAGTTTTTTAACGTTGAATTTGCCAAGAATTTGTACAAAGGATTGAATTTACAGCTTAATTATTTTGTCAATTATGCCGACGAAACCTTTGCAAATTCTCAGGTTATGAATCAATTTTTTAATTTTTCGTTAAACTATATCACTCCTTCGGGACGCTACCGAAACAATTTGGCTTTTGCCCATAACCGTGCTTATATCCAAGAAAACGGCGGCATATTAAACGATAGTATTTTCATCAACCAAGAATATAGCAAGGACGGAACTTATCTTGTCAATAATTCTTCGGGGTGGAGTAAGTGGAAAACATCGGATTACGCCTTTACTCAAACTTTTCGTATAGACAAAAGCGACAACAACTCGCCCAAAATCTTTAATCTCGGTGCATTGGTGCATAGCATTTCTTATTCTCGCTATGCCCATTTGTATGACGACAGAAACAAAACCATTAAAGATTCTCTCGGCACTAATATATGGCGAAACAGTTTGTTTTGGACGAACAATATTTACACAAATAAAGGCGATTTTTTCATTCCATTGGCAATTGGTATCAATTACGATTTGCTTAACTTCAATGATTCGCTTTACAGTGAGACTTTTCATCTTATTTCTCCCGAAATAAAATTTGGGCTACACTATAAAAACTTTCGTATCGATGCCAATCTATCAACCATTGTCAGCGATAACGAATACAAAAACGATTATCAATTTGCCATTGTCCCCAAATACTTTTTCTTCATAGGCAAAAGCGGTGGCAATCACACAAATCCTCAAAACAATTCATTTGTTTTTGCAGAAATAAAATTGCAAAACAAACAGCCTGACTATATTTTCTCGCACTACCTGACCGAAAACTTTGCGTGGGACTACGATGTGCAAAAGACAAATAGCAAGTGCTTGTCGCTTGGTGTGGCGTTAGCAAACAAATTCATAATAAAAGCGAATGTTTTTGAATTGAAAAACTTTTATACCATAAATTCCGATGCAAATATCGTGAGCGGAGACAGTTATTTGTATCAATTGCAATTGCAAAACGATTTTTCGATAAAGTCTTTTCGCTTCAAAGGAGTTTTGACATTGCAAAAAGCGGATAATGAAGATATTTTACATTTGCCGTTGCTGACCATAAAACAAGGTGTGGCTTATTCGTTTTCATGGATAAGGGGAAAACTGAATACCGATGTGGGTTTGGATTTCAATTACTTCACGTCATACAAAGCGGATATATACAACCCATTGCTTGGTATTTATTGCTATCAAAATTCCGACAAGATAGGCAACTACCTATTCACGGACGTGTATTTGAACATAAATATAGATCGTTTTTGTGTATTTGCAATGGTGCAGCACCCATATTCGGGTTTGTTTAATCACAATTACTTCAATTCTCCACTATATCCGTCGCAAGGATTTACGTTTAGATATGGCGTTATTTGGAAACTGTTAGATTAGTATCTCACACCACTAAATTAGTGTTTAACACTATTTCACTAATCAGTGAAACTAATTTAACAATATCAGTGATTATTTTTTATTCATCAGAAATTGATTTTACACTAAAAAATACATCAAAATTAACATATCACCGAAAGAAGAGGAGGTACTATATATACATTCAATATATAGTACTCCTCTTCTGTTATGTTAGATTTCTTGACTGACTGACATTCATATAGTATGTCAGTCAGTCAAGAAATTTAACAACTATTAACAACCTACATAACAATTAATTATACTTATCATTAAAATAATTAGAATAATAATCCTGACACGATATCAAGTTTGTCCTGAAATGTCAGGTTTTTGTTTGTCAAGTAAAATTTAACATATTACCGATTTGATAAAATCAATAACTTTCAATAAATCCGAATATCGGTAACTTAGCGTTTTTCCAATTGATAGCCAAGTTTAAGAATCATATCAAAGAAATTGATTTTAGCATTGGCATTATGGTCGATATTATTCTGTGCTTGCTCAATAACTTTAACGATTGGCTCAATATTATTTTTCGTTATAAATTTAGGATAATTGGTTTTGAACTTATCCCCCATCTGTTCCAAAGGATGACAAGGCAATTGCACCCCATTATTATACCGCCAAATCTTTTCAATCGTAACAAGAAAATAATCCAAAAAATCTTTCTGTTGGTTACGTGTGGTTTTGCTGAATACATCAACGAAATCGGATATATCTTTCGCACTTTTTTTGTACATCATTGCCAAACGATTAATCTCAACAAAGTTGGCAACCTTTTCAGCTTCCACATCGCTGTCTATTTGTCTTATGCGATTGTAATCGCCTTCGCACAACGCTATTTTAATATTTATTTCCTGCTCACTTAAATTTGAATCGTATTCTTTAATGGCTGCGTACATGGTTTCATTATCCAAAGGCGGGACAATAATAGTCTGAACACGGGAAAGTATTGTCGGCAAAATCATATCCTTATGCTGAGTGGTTAGGATAAAGAATGTTTTTTCGTAAGGTTCTTCTATTATTTTCAATAATTTATTGGCTGCCTCAGTATTCATTTTGTCGGCATTCCAAATAACCATTATTTTGTAAGGAGATTCATACGATTTCAAGGTCAGTGTAGAAATTATCTTGTCGGCATCTCTTACATTTATCACACCTTGTTTGTTTTCGCTACCTATTTCAATGTACCAATCTTCTAATGATGGGTAGCCATTGTATTTTTGAACAAAATCTCTAAATTCTGCAATAAACAACGACGATTCATTATTTTTGTCTATGCGTTTTGTTGTCGTTGTGGGAAATATCAGATGCAAATCGGGGTGGATTAACTTGCTGTATTTTTTGCAAGACATACATTTATTGCAAGCATCAATACCTTCTTGCCTATCGGTACAAGACAAATATTGAGCTGTAGCCAACGCCACAGCCAATGTTCCATAGCCGTCCTTACCGTCAAATAATATTGCGTGAGGAAATCTGTTCCCGTCGATTAGAGATTTTATTTTTTGTTTTAATTGTTCTTGTCCCTTTACCTGTGAAAATAACATATCAAATCCTAAAAATTTATTGTTCTACAATGCTCAAATCGCAGGTAAAGGTCAAAAACTTCATCTCAATACACGATTTTAATAATTAAAATCCATATCGAAATCAACATTGTTTGGTTGTGAAGCAACCTCTTCCTGTTCGGTTGTTATACCGCCAATCTCGTCATTTTGTTTTCTTGCATATCTTTTTTGCAAAGAAACAATCATAGCACCCAACATCTTGGTCATTTCAATCAAAATTGTTCTTGATGTTTCTGCTTGTGAAGCGTCAAAAAAGCCATTTTGTTGCGCCATTGTGGTGAATACAACGCATTCTCTAACGTTGCTTTTAGCATTCTTCAAAAAGTTGATAAATTGTATCTTATGATACGACGTTCCTTCGGCGATATTGATTGAAATCTTTGCTGCCGAATCCAACAATGGCATAAACAATGCTTTTTTAGCAAAGTCGTCTGCTTGTTTTACCTGAGTTGTAAGCCAATTGTAATATTCCAATGATTTGTCATAGATTCTTAAATCTTCAAATCTGAAAAAACTGGTAGTTCTCTGCTCTTCCATTTGTTTTAATCTGTTATTAGTTCATATTTTATTTTATAACTGTCATATAATATGCATCTCAACTGTCGCTCAAACAGTGTTAATAATTATTCGATTAGTGTTAAACACTAAAAATCCAATATCACTAATCAATAATTCAAAAACACTTCATTTTTTTCCAATCTCAATAAATCCATTCAAAAAACGACTACTCCCTATATTTCTACGAAATACTTACCAAATAAATCCACAAAAGACTATGAGAAATCAAGATGCCGTTTTTCTTAAATCTTCTTTGCAATCATTATTCAATACCTGCAATATATTTCATATACTGAACACGATAGAATGTCGATGCTTTATCGTTTTTATCTATCGCCAAACGACCACGAAAATCTTTAAGTTTATTGTAACCTTTCTCTTCCATCCATTGTTTCAAGAAAGCATTTGCTTGTTGAATGAAATCAGCACCTTTATCATATAAAACAGATGCAACTTGAACAGTATTGGCTCCCGAAAGAATTAGTTTTATTACATCTTCCGGCTTATGTACTCCTCCGCCTGCTGTCAATGGGCAACGGATAAGTTTTGATAAAATAGCCGTCCAACGTATAGTGTGATACAATTCATCAGGCGATGAAAGGATATTAACAGGCTTTGTCGTCTCTTCCATAATATCTATATCGTGTTCAATAAAACGATTGAATATCGATAGATTTGAAATACCCATCCAAGACAACCTTTGACAAAGTTTTGACAAGGCTGCCGAATAAAAACTAATCTTTATTGAAAGAGGAATGCTTACGGCACGCTTTGTTGTTTGGATTATATCTTCATATATCTGCTCAATATCCTCAGAAGAGGTATTTATGTTAGTGGGAAGAATAAACATATTCAATTCCAATCCGTCTGCTCCAGCTTGTTGAATGCTTGAAGCAAATTGTAACCATTCGTTTGAGGAAACACAGTTAATACTTGCAATTATTGGAATTTTGACCGATTCTTTGGCCTGGCGAATTAAATTCAAATACTTTTCTACATTATCGTGTTTAGTGTGTTCGGCGATATATGTATATACTTCCATCATTTCACCGGCGTTTTGCATCAAACGCATATTGTTGCTAACTTCTCGTGAAATCTGTTCTTCAAACAATGATTTCAATATAACGGCACCTACACCACTATCTTCAAATAACTTAATGTTACTTAGTTCTGCTGTTTTACCACAACTTCCTGCGATTATGGGACTACTTACAGTACAGCCCATGAAATTAGTACTTATATCCATACTTTTTAGGTGTTAAATCACTCCGCAAAGTTATATAAATATTTTATTGTGTGCAATGTTTTTTTGAAAAAAATTTATTTTATTGAAAAATTTATCAAAAAATTAGTTGGTTTTAATTAATTATTATATTTTTGCAAACTGAAATTTTTAAGCAAAATAAGAATTAATTAATAGCAAAACTTACAACAATGAAGAACAATAATAAGGAAATTGTTACGAATACCGAAAAAGTCAATACAAATGCGGAAAAAGAAGAAAAAAATCTTCAAATAGGTGATATTATTTCTAAAACCGAACTTTTTATCGAAAAAAACAAGAAAACTCTTATAATAATAGTTGCTGCCATAGTAGTTGTGGTCGCTGCTTTTTGTTTATATAGATTTTGGTATATGCCTTCTCAGGAAAAAAAGGCTGAAAACGAAATGTTCACAGCAGAACAATATTTCTTACAGAATGATTATACAAAAGCCTTGAAAGGTGATGGCAAGCACCCTGGTCTTATCACTATAAGTGAAGATTATTCTTCAACAAGACATGGTAAATTGGCAAAATACTATCTTGGTATTATTTATTTGGAACAAGGCAAATACCAACAAGCAATAGATGAATTTGAAGGCGTTAAGCCACAAGATGAATTTTTACCTTCACAAGTAAAAGCCTTGATTGGTGATTGCTATTGGGAATTGAATAATGTGGATAAGGCTATCTCATACTACAACGATGCTGTTAAAGAAAAATCGAATAACTTCACTACTCCTGTTATTTTGATGAAACTTGGTGCTGCTTACGAAGTTAAAAAGGATTTCAAAAAGGCTCTTGATTGTTACAATCAAATCAAAAAAGATTTTCCTACCTCACCTGAATACAGAGAAATTGAAAAGTATATTTCAAGAATGGAAGGTCTTTTAAGTAAATAAAGACTATATATAAATGAATTGTTTTTTCCTTTCTATATGTTTTGAGAGTTGTCTGAAAAATTGACAACTCTTTTTTGTTTTTACTTTATTTTAATAACACAAATAGCGAAAATCAAAAAAATATTGTACTTTTGCAAAAATATAATTGGTAATTGACGGTTGTCTTGTCTTTGAACAATGCAGCCATTCTAAATAAGAATACATAATGAATAATAAAGAAAATAATCTTACTGCCGACCAAATCGAAAAAACATCACAGGATTTGAACAAATCCGATAACGATAATTTCAATCCGACCAACGAAGAATTTCAAGATAATTTTAACAATACAGAAGAGCAACAAGCAAAAAAAGAACCTATATTCGCTCCTCTTAAAAAGAAAGATTCGCATAAAAATCTCTTGGAAGATCAAACTTTCTTTGTCAATGAGCAATATATTCACCCATACTTTGAAGATGACCCCACACTTGGCCTTTGCAAAAAAATTTACAAAGAGCCGCTAACCTTGATGCACGGGACTTCCAAGACTCCTAAATCCTACCAAACCATATCGAAGCAAGACCTTAATTCAAGCGAAAAACTTCATGTTACCAATTGGATGGAAAATGTTAAACCTCCTTCGTCGCAAGGTTATTTCGATTATGTGGAAGTCCGATTCAAGAACTCTCACAAAGACTTCTACCAAATTCCCGAAGGTTTGGAGATTACCGAAGGCGATGTTGTAGCCGTTGAAGGTACGCCCGGACATGATATAGGCATTGTTTCGCAAACAGGTGAGCTATGTAGAATCCAAATGAAAAAGAAAAAAGGATTCAATATTGACAATGTGAAAAAACTTTACCGAAGAGCCAATGCGTCTGACATTGAAAAATGGCTTGAAGTTATGGCAAAAGAAGACCAAACATTGTTCGACACACGAAAATTCGTAATGGAAGACAATCTTAGCATGAAAATCAACGATGTTGAGTTCCAAGGAGACGGCACAAAGGCAATATTCTATTATACTGCCGATGATAGAGTGGATTTTCGTTTGCTTATAAAACAATTGGCAGCCGCTTTCCATATCAAAATCGAGATGAAACAAATAGGTGCTCGCCAAGAAGCAGGAAGATTGGGCGGTATAGGTACTTGCGGTAGGGAAATATGTTGTTCGACCTGGTTAAACAATTTCACATCCGTAGGAACATCGGTTGCAAAAGCCCAACAATTATTCCCAAATCCGCTGAAATTGGCAGGTCAATGCGGAAAACTTAAATGTTGTTTGAATTACGAATACGATGTATATCAAGACGCATTAAAAGACTTCCCTCCTATCGGCGTTGATATTGAGACAAAAAAAGGTAAAGCGATATACCGAAAGAGCGATATATTGAAAAAAATTTTATGGTATTCCTACAAGGATTCTTCTGAGTTTATCCCGATAACTGCGGACAATGTGAAAAAAATTCTTGCTATGAACAAAAACAAAAAATACATAGAAGACTTGGAATCATTCAAAGCCGAAATGTAATATGTTTAACCGCTGCACCGATAAATGTCTTAAAAATATTGATGTGTGAAACCAATATTTTAATGTGAGTGATTAAAATATTAGTGTGAGTAATTAATTTTTTGATGTGTGAAACTATTTTTCTGATATGTGGAATTAAAAACGTGATATAAGATATGAAATTTTTGACTAAAATATTATTGACAATTACCATTGCTTTTAGTTTATCTTCTTGCAATAGTGATGTTCTTTTTGATAAAAGCCGAAAAGTCGATAGTAAGGGGTGGAATATGAATGATAAAAAGGAATTTGACTTGGAAGTTTCTCAAAGTGATGCCTTGTATTCTTATCGTTTTGCAATCAATTTACGCAATACCACCGACTATAAATACAACAATATTTTCTTTTTCGTAACAACTATCTACCCAGACGGCAGCATAACCAAGCAAGATACGGTTGAATGTATCCTTATGAACGTCGATGGCACGTGGAAAGGGAAAGGCAATTCCAATGTAAAAGACAACAGATTTTGGTTCGCCAAAAACGTTAAGTTTCCACAAAAAGGCAAATATACTTTCAAGATAACGCAAGCGACCAAAGATACCATTTTGAGCGGTATTAAAGATGTTGGATTGCATATTGAAAAGCAGCCGCTTTAATAAAAATTTTATTCAGAATTGTAATAATTATTAAACGTCAATAATTATGGCACAATATAGAGAAACACAAAAGCCGAAAACAAAACAAAACAAAGCCGATTTTAGCAAATACATAAAACGTATGTGGATTGGCTACGGGGCAACACTCGGGGTTATAGCATTGTTTTTTGTTTTTTTATCAGCAGGTTGGTTGGGCTTTATGCCGTCGTTTGAACAATTAGAAAATCCCGAAAGCAATCTTGCAAGCGAAGTTCTTGCGGACGACGGACAATTACTTGGATACATAGGTATTCAAAACCGAACCAATGTTGATTACAAAGATTTACCCGAATCGTTGATAAACGCTTTGAAAGCAACGGAAGATGTACGTTTTGAGAAACACAGCGGCATAGATTCCCGAAGTTTGTTTCGTGTATTATTCAAAACAGTTTTAGGTGGCAGACACTCTGGCGGCGGTAGTACAATAACGCAACAGTTAGCCAAAAATCTTTTCCCGAGAGAAAGCAAAAACAAATTTGCCGTTGCGTATTACAAATTGAAAGAATGGGTTGTTGCCGTCAAACTTGAACGTCATTATTCCAAACAAGAGATAATGGCACTCTACCTCAATACGGTTGATTTCGGTTCCAATTCTTTTGGCATCAAAACCGCAAGTTTCACTTTCTTTGGCAAGACTCCGCAGGAACTTACCCTTCCGGAATCGGCTGTACTTGTAGGTTTGTTAAAGGCTCCCACTACTTACAACCCTGTCAGAAGAAAGGAGCGTAGCACCGAAAGAAGAAACACTGTTCTTGCACAAATGAAAAAATACGACTTCATTGACGAAGACACATATCAAAAAGCAATAAGCACTCCGATTGTTACTCATTACAATCCGCCTTCACAAGACGAAGGTATTGCAACTTATTTTCGTGAGAAAGTTCGTCAATTTATGAATAAATGGTGCAAGGAACATTACAAACAAAATGGTGAGCCTTACGATGTTTATAAAGACGGCCTTAGAATATATACCACTGTTAATTACGATATGCAAAAGAATGCCGAAGATGCGGTAAAAGAGCATTTCACCGAATTGCAGAAAGCCTTCTTCGCTCAAACCAAGGGCAGAAAGGCAGGTCCATTTACCGGCATCTCACAAGACAATATCGACAAGTATTACAACCAATCCATGCTTACTTCCGAGCGTTATCGCAAACTGCGTGAGGACGGCGCAAGTGAAAAACAAATCAAGGAAGATTTTAATACTCCGACCGAAATGACTGTTTTTTCTTGGAATGGTGATATTGATACTACAATGTCCCCAATGGATTCGATAAAGTATTACAAATACTTCCTTAATACTGGAATGGTATCGATTGAGCCGCAAACCGGACACGTCAAAGTATATGTTGGCGGCATAAATTACAAGTATTTCAAATTCGATTACGCACAACTCGGACGCAGACAGATAGGCTCTACTTTCAAACCATTTGTCTATGCTGCCGCTATGCGTGATTCAGATTTGAAGCCGTGTTTTGAAATAGAGAATATACCTGTTACTTTTCCTGAGTTTGACAATTGGACACCAAAGAACTCCAACCACGCAAGGGAGAATGAATCCGTGAATTTGAAATGGGCATTGGCAAACTCAGTCAATTACATCTCGGCAGCCTTGATGAAAGACTACACCACACCTCAAAGCGTTATCAATCTTGTTCGTGCAATGGGCATAAAAAACCCTATACAGCCTGTGCCGAGTATATGTCTTGGAACTCCGGATTTAACTGTTTGGGAAATGGCAGCCGCTATGGCGACATTCGTCAATCAAGGCGTTCATAAAGAACCTATATTTATAACAAAGATAACCGACAACAAAGGAATGGTATTGGAAACCTTTACCTCAAAGTCCAACACCGCATTAGACGAAAAGACTTCTTACTTGGTTGTGGATTTAATGAAAGGCGTTGTCGATGGCGGAACGGGTTCGCGATTAAGATATAAATACGGCGTACGTTCGGCAATCGCCGGTAAGACAGGAACAACGGATAACAATTCCGACGGTTGGTTTATCGGACTTAATCCAAAACTTTCAACCGCTATATGGGTCGGTGGCGAATACAGAAGTATTCACTTCAACACTATGGCTTGGGGACAAGGTGCAGCTATGGCGTTGCCTATCTACGGATACTTTATGAAACGCTGCGAACAAAATCCTCATTTAGGCTTCTATCAAGGAGGGTTTGCCCGTCCGAGCGATATGGAAGCGTATGACGATTGCAGTGCATGGTCGCCTGAATCCGACAGTACCACTACGGACACTATTGTTGTGTCTTCCAACGAATACAATCAAGGTTGGTAATTTCACTGATAGAGCAAACAAATAAAAAATATCGTTATAGCAAAAAACTATAACGATATTTTTGTTTTACATGTAAGACAATAGAAAAGTAAAACGTCAAAATATCATAAGTATATCACACCCACATTCCTATTTTAGTGATTACGTTTCTCCGACATCAGAAGTTGGAAAATTCACATCAGCAATCGGCAAAATGGTATTTAACACCAACAAAATAATGTTTAACACTATTAAATTAGTGTTAAACATCAGCAAAATTATATTTGACACTAAAAAATCTATTTGACTATATATTTTTCTAATATCACAAACAAAAAAAGGAGCGTAACTCATAATTACGCCCCTTTATATATTCAATTTTCGTTTATCTTAAAAAGATTAACGCATTTCGCCCGTACGTTCATCAAAAATAATAGTTTGATTATGCGAAGTGGTGAAATTAACCGTGCCATATTGCATAAGTTTAACAAGTTTTGAACACGATTGCATATCAACACCCTGCAAAGTAACCTTTGCCATTTGCGGCGTGATATAATATATACCCACACCTTCTTTATCTATCTTTGCTTTTTGTTTTGCTGTCAATTGTTGGTCGGAAGCAAGTTTGGAGTTATCCTGCGTTGTCAAATAAGAATGAATCCGAGCATTGATTTTCACGCCCTCACCTTTCTCGTTCAAATCCATTAATCCGTTTGTCTCGGAAAATTTACATATCGGCACAAGCAAATCTTCTTCCAAAATAATAGGCTTATCGAACGAAACAACAAATGTGTATTCTTCCTCCGTTACAGTCTCTATTCCCGTAAATAAGGCGACGTAAGAAGAAATAATCTCATCTAATTGCTTGTACATATAATCCACAGTCGTGTTCATATATGTTCCTTCCCAAGCACCTGAAAGCAATTCGATTTGTTTATCTCTTAAACGTTTGATTTCACTTACCGCTTTTTCGGGAGTAAGTTGCGGATATTTTATAAGTAAATTCGACTCCATAAGACGTTTCTCGTATGTAGGGCGAACAGGTAAAGAAGCACTGTTTTCAATCATCGTTTGTGGCATAGGCTTGGAATGACGATTGTTTCTATCAGTGTTTTTTTGCTGTTTATCTATCGCTTTTGTCGAAACAGTTTTCAATGTCCCGTAACTTGTTTTCTCAACATTGACCTTACCGTCCGTTTCCAAGAAATAACGCTGCTCGGTATCGGCAGATAACTTCTCTTTGATATTTGCACTAATCACACGATAAGATGTTAAGTTTTTAAGGGCGGTATTATCAATTCCAAGCAAATAAGCATTATCGGAATAAATACCTTTCGTTCTCGTTGTTTTCTCTACTTTGAACGTTACGACCAAATCAGTTTTCGGCAAATAATAAACCTCTGTATTGACATTGTCTTTTGTCAAAGATTTGAATGATCTATACGTCTGTGCTACCAATGACACAGGTAATAACATCATCAAGCAAATGGCTACATTTATTTTCTTCATATCCGTTTGTTTTTTATTATCTGTTTATCTTTACAAGGGTTTTCTTTCCTTGTTTATCTTCAACTATTATAAAATTCTTATTCATCTTACTTGACATTGCCAACAAAGCAGCAGTATTTGTTAAGTTTTTGTAATTATCGTCCAATATCGTTGCACTGATATTATAATCCGTATCAATTTGCAATAGTTTCTTGTTTTTGACAACATATGCCGCTCCGTTTTCAAAACTTGTAGCGTAATCAAAATATTGTTCGGTCAATTGGTCGTATGTATTGCTATTGTAGTATGACCAACCTTTTTTTGTCTTTGCAACTAACACGCCGTTACGATTAGAGCCGATAAGAGTGAATTTATCTTTCAATTCATTGCCGTCAAAATACAAACGCACTCTTTCCTTTTTCACTTTATATTCGACATAATTCGCCATAGGCAATACATTATCCGTCTTCGGAAACTCCATTTTCTTGCCATTATCAAGTAAGACTATGGATTTTTTCTTTCCTTCGTAAAAAACAATACATGTTTTCGCTTTTGAGGCACGTACTTTTTCATACTCAAAAGGTATAACCTCATTGTTATTAATATCAACCGCACCCCATTTGTCTTTCTTTCTTACAATAAATGCTCCTTTGCTCTGAGCAAATACATCTAAATATTGCGGCTCAATCAACCAGCCTTTTTTAGATGAACGAATACCATAATTCAACATACTATCGGCAATATAGATAAGTTCGCCGCTGTTTTTCTTATAAGAAACAAAATCCTTTATATTACCATTTAGAATATCTATCGGCTTGTTATCGTTCGTAAGGATATATATCGTGTTGTCGTTTTTAGCCAAAAACAAAGTATCTTTATTTATCGTTGCCATTTTTATATCATCGTATGCCGCAGGAATACATTCCTTATAATCGCTGCTGATAACACCTTTACGTGAATTATCGGTAAAAATATAATACTTATCGGAATTTAACGGTTCAATATTTTGATACAACGGACTAAACAATTGGTTTCCCTTAGCATCGAACAAAGATTGCTTGCCTGTCTCGGTAAAAGCCTTGATATAGAATTTATCATTTGAGTTGATAATAATCATATCGTTATATTGTGCTGGGGATTTCACTTCGCCTTTTGCGTCAATCAAGCCTATATAATCCATACCGTTTTTTTGAGATGTGTAAGCATAAAGTTCTCCTGCGATAATTGTCTGTATTTGTCTGTACTTGTTTTGAGCCAAAACATTTCCTTGTGCGTCCATAATGCCGTAAGCCCCTTTACTTTTGAAAACAACACAATTATCAGCCTTTGAAACTATTTCAACATCGCTGTCATTTATCTGCTTACCCTCTTTTGACAATAGTACAAGGTTTGCTCCGTTATAAACCAACGCACTTCCGCTTTGATAAACGTTCAAAAGCGATTCATCAGCCCTATTGTAAGGTGTCTCCAATGGATACGTAGCCAATGTTATCACATTACCGATAGTATCTGCAAAACCTGCTTGGTTATTTTTGATAAACGTTATGATACCATCGCTTAAAATATCTATGGAATCGTAATAAAAGTCGAGTATCTGCGTGGAATTTTTCATAACACCCCACTTACCGTTTTGTTTAACGGCAAAAAAATCTCCCGACAACGGAGAAATAGCCTCACTATTACTATATAATTTTTCAAATGTCGGCTGTGCAAACACATTAACCACACTTGCAAAAACTATCAAGGCAAAAACAATCTTTTTCATCTTTATATTTTTTAGTCTTATCATTTATTTCTTCCCACTTATTATTTTATCAGTGTTAAACATCATTGAAATAATCTCACACATTAATAAATTAGTGTTAAACACCGGTAAAATAATCTCACACATTAATTTTCTAAATATCGGGTTCTTGCTGGCTTAAACAATGAAAACTTCCCAATCCCCACACAATATCGGTTGAATCAATGCCTATAACCTGCCTATCTTTGAATACCTGCTCAAAAATCTGCATAGCCTTATCGTCATTTGTGTTTTTGTATAACGGAACAATAACCTTGTTGTTGGCAATATAGAAATTAGCGTAAGAAGCAGGCAGCTTTTGGTCTTCGTATATGACTTCTTTTGGCATAAGCATCTCGATAATTGTCGGCTGTTTGCCATTATTCAAGCGGCAGGACTTCAAAATCTTCAAATTCTCATTCAAGGCTTTGTAATCCTCGCTATGCTTGTCCTCGCTTACCATTGTCAGAATGGTGTCTTCATTAACAAAACGAGTCAAATCATCAACATGTCCGTCGGTATCATCACCCTCAACTCCGTCTTTTAACCAAATAATATTATCTACATTATAATAAGAATGCAAATATTCTTCTATTTCTTTTTGCGAATAATCGGGATTACGGTTTTCATTCAAAAGACAACTTTCGGTAGTCAAAACATCTTTCTTACCATTAAAATCAACGCTGCCACCCTCCATAACTATATCGCTATCAAATCGCATCAAATTCAAATAAGACGCAATTTTTTCGGGTATTAAATTGTCTTTATCGTAAGGATATTTGTCGCCCCAAGCATTATATTTCCAATTGACAACAGCCTTTGAATTATCATTGATTACAAACGCAGGGCCATGGTCTCTTATCCAAGCGTCATTGGTTGCAAACAAATGAAATCTCACATTACCCATATTTGTTCCATTGTCTTGCAACTGCTTTTGCACACGTTGTTGCATCGCTTCGTCCAATACATTGATATTTACAATCTCATCTTTGGACAAATGTTTTATAAATTCGTTGTAGTAAGGGAATATCGCCGATATTTTTCCCGGCCACGAATTTTCATTGTGTGGATACGATAGCCATGTACTTGTATGTTTGTGCCACTCGGCAGGAAAATAAAATCCATGCTTTATTGGTAAATCTCTTTCGCTTAATGGCAATATATTGTTTTTTATATTATCCGTCATCTTTTATCGTATTTCTATTTGAGCGAATATAAACGCTGAAATGTTTTTGTAATTAAAAAAGCTATTCTTCCAAGTCGCTGCGTTTTGTTATATTGGAATAAGTATCTATTCTTCTATCTCTATAAAACGGCCAATGCACTTTATAGGAATCTGTTTCGTCCAAATTCAATTCAACTACGGCGTTCTCTTCCTTATCGTGCGAACCCTCATAAAGCAATGTACCGAAAGGATTACTAACAAAGCTACCACCCCAGAAAATCATATCACCTTCTTTTCCTGTACGATTGACAGAAACAGTATGAATGCCGTTGGCTATTGCGTGTGAGCGTTGAATGGTTTGCCAAGCATAATACTGTTCTTTGTTGGTTGCTTCGTCTTGCGAAGATGCCCAACCGATAGCCGTTGGATAAAATATAATTTGAGCGCCTTTCATAGCCGTCAAGCGGGAAGCCTCCGGATACCACTGATCCCAACAAATCAAAACTCCGATAGTGGCGAACTTGGTCTTAAATACTTTGTATCCCAAATCGCCCGGGGTAAAATAAAATTTTTCGTAATATCCCGGATCGTCAGGTATATGACTCTTACGATATTTACCAAGATACGTTCCGTCTGCATCAATAACGGCAGTTGTATTATAATAAAGCCCCGCCATACATTTCTCAAACAAAGAAGCGACAATGACAACATTCAATTCTTTTGCTAACGCACATAATTTTTCTGTCGTATCGCCCGGCACACTCTCTGCGAGAGAAAAATTATCATAATCTTCCACATCGCAGAAATATAAAGACGCAAACAACTCTTGCATACATATTATGTTCGCACCTTTATTTGCCAAATCCCTTATATTATTTATGGTTTTTTCTATATTGTCCGCCTTGTTTTTTGTACAAGACATTTGCATCAATCCTACTTTAACATTCATACCGTTAATAACCTTAAATTATTTCTTAAAAATATTGCTTTGCGAAAATATAACTCCACTAACGGCAATTAGTATTCCCAAAGCCTTTAATAATGTTACGCTTTCCTGTCCTACACTCACAGCGATGATTATCGTTACAACAGGAATCAAATTTGTAAAAATCGCTATCTTTGATACCGATAGCATCTTGGCTGCATTGGAATAAAATCCGTATGCTCCTGCCGAACATAAGACTCCCAAACAAATCAAATCAATTATATTTTTCGCTGTCCAATGTAGTTCCAATGATGTTTTGAAATCAAAAATAAAAAAACAAGGTACAAAAAACACCAAAGCGAGTATATTCTGCCAAGTTGTGATAGTTACAGGTCCATAACCGCGTTTAATCAACACTTGAAGAGTTACACTATATGCAGCAGCCGTCAGTACTGCCAACATCAGCAACATAATTCCCTTGAAACTGACAAGAGTTTCTTCTTCGCCATACGACATCATCACAACACCCAAAATACTTGCTATAACTCCAAAAAGTAATTCCTTTCTAAGTTTTTCCTTAAAGACAAAGTACATTGTAAATGCCACAAAAATCGGTATTAATGCTATCATCATAGATGCGAAAGACGAAGAAACATACTTCAATCCCCCGTTTTCACCTATAAAATACAGAAAAGGTTCAAGGAATGCCAATAAAAAAAATACACCCAAATCTTTTTTGCGTATCTTTTCCAATTTCTTCGTTGTAGCAAAAATCAAAAGAAGTATAACAGACGCTATGATAATTCTAATAGTTACAATTGTAAAAACAGGAAAACCGTCGTTGAGCAGACCCTTAGACCAAACAAAACTTGCTCCCCAAAGTATAGCCGATAAAATTATCGATATGTATCCGTATAACTTTCTTTTCTCCATTGTACTTAGCAAAATTATATGCCCAATCATTCGATGTGCAAAGATACAAAAATTATTGATTACTTATATCGTATAAATAGTTTTTTACAATTTCGCTTAAAGCACTCAACCGAAAGTTACATCACCTATAAAGATATTAATTGAATAAGGTTGCCTCTATGCTTTTGGGCTTATCCTCTTCCGATACTCCCAAACCAATCAAACGAACAGCCTTTTGCTGATAAGGAATGGAGGCAATAAGTTCTTTTGCAAGCGGAAGAATTTTTTCTTTCGTATCAAGAATTTGGTTTTGTGACAAAGAGCGGGTTTGGATAGTGAAATCGTGGTATTTTATCTTTAATGTCAAACGCTTGCCCTTAAATTCCGATTTTTCAATACGTGTTACCAAATCCAAGACAACATTATACAAGGCAACAATGATTGACGTCTTATCACTAATATCCTCTTCCAACGTATGCTCACAACTAACCGATTTTCTTTTCCACGAACTCACCACTTCCCTATTATCAATCCCATGTGCGTAGTCATAGAAAACACCTCCCATTTTACCAAAATATTTCGCCAAATCAAACAAACTTTTTTCTCTTAGTTGTTTGCCGTTATAGATACCTAAGGAGTGCATCTTTTGAAGAGTTTTCGGCCCTATTCCCCATATTTTCTCAACCTTTAATTCATCAATAAATTTTTGGGCTTGTGAAGGGTGAATAACTTTCAATCCATTCGGCTTTTTCCAATCGGAAGCGATTTTTGCTAAAAACTTATTGTACGAAACACCTGCCGAAGAAGTCAAAAGAGTTTCATACAATATTTCCTTTTTCAATTGCCGCGCAATATTGACAGCCAATTCCTCGCCCACCTTGTTATCGGTTACGTCCATAAAAGCCTCGTCCAAAGAAATAGGTTCTATTATATCGGTATATTTGTGCATAAGCGAATGTATCTGTTGCGATACTTCTTTATAGACCTCAAATCGGGGCGGAACGATTATAAGCTCCTTGCAAAGTTGTTTGGCTTTTGCGATAGACATTGCAGAATGGACGCCGAATTTTCTTGCTTCATAAGAAGCCGTTGCAACAACACCTCGTTGCATATCTCTCCCAACGGCAATAGGTTTTCCTCGCAACGATTTGTTATCTCGTTGCTCAACCGAAGCATAGAAAGCGTCCATATCCAAATGTATAATCTTTCGCATAAAAACCCGAAAATTGAATTTGATTTGCAAAATTAATACTTTTCATTCAGTTGAAGAAATAACCCTATATCATCAAAATTCAATATTAACACTATTCGTAAAATTAGTGTTTAATACTATTCTACTGATGTTTAATATTATTTTGCTGATGTTTAACACTAATTTCATAATATTAAATATTAAATTTTCCTTATCACTATTTATTTTTATAACATTATATATAACTTAAAACAAAACGACAAGACATCGCTTTTCAGATGTCTTGTCGTTGTCAAATCATTTATTGTTTTACCAATTTCGATTACGATTGTTTTATTTAATCTTAATCATCTTCTTAGTAATCTTCTGTTTATTGTAATAAACGCTGTAATAATACGTACCTGCCGGTAATTGAGCAAGAGGAAGCGTCTTGTAATGCGTACCTGCCGAATAATTTTCTTTATCGGAATACAACATACGTCCGTTCATATCTTGAACAATCAAACTAATCTCTCCATTGTCAGGAATTGTTATTTCAACAACAGTTTCATCAGTGAATGGATTCGGAATGTTCTGTTTAACGATAAACTTCTCACTTGTTGTTTGAGCATCGTCAATGCCGACAAATTGCTGAACCTTCACTATGCTGGTCGTATCATTAGACAAGTTGATGTCATTTGCATATTCAACCCAAGCAGTAACATTGTACTGACCGCTTTCATTACGTGGTATGCGTTTATCAAATGTCAATTGCAATCGTCTATTGGTTGGCTCGTCGTAAGCAATATCAAATACTTGTTTTACCTTATTTGAATAATCGCCATTGACAACATAGTATGCCGTTACCTTACCATGACCTGCCAAAGTGCCTATATGGTGTGCTACCAACTGAACTTTGCAATCCGGATTAACGTTTTGCTCCACAAATATTGTGTCTGCCTGCAAATCTCTGTATCCCGTATAAAGCGTGCAAGTGGTATCATTGCTATGATTTTCGTCTTCATCGAACACGATATGAGCACAAATGCTTTGATAAACCGTTCGCGGTATAGTACGTGAGAACATATGATAACCCGTTTCGGAAGCATTCAATGGAGCTCCACCTCTGAAATACTCTTCAACAAAATCATTAGGATCTCCATTCAAATAATAACGTACTCGAATACTATCGATAGGTTGTGTAGAGTGATTAGCTATCGCAAGTTGTATCTTGTAATCGTTAGGAGAAGCATCGTCCAAAACAATATACTTAGCCTCTAAATCCAATGCACCTACCGCCGTTTGGATACGTTTGTACAATGTATCGTTGTCATTATACGTATCACCATCAAGAGCAGTCCAAGATTTCAAATTAACCGTTCCGAACGGAGTTGTATATAAAGTTTTGAAAGTATATACATATTCGTCGCCATTGTTCAACGCAGGATCGAAATGTATTGTTTCCGAAACTGTGGAGTTACCTGCCGAATAATATACAGGTAAGTCTTCAATAGGATCTATACCATAGTTCTTAATCTTGATTGCAACTTGAACCTGATCATTAGATGCAACCTTTGTCAATGGCTGAGTTATTTCCAATATACCAGCATCTTTCATCAAAGGTCCTATTACAAAGTAAGCGTATGCTGTATCGTTATCGGTATAAAGGTCGTTAGGATTTAGTTGAGTGTATGCCATTACTGAGAATGGATCCGGCATTGAAACATTCAAATATCTACCATTATTGAATGTATAGTCCAAATCTCCTCCGACAGGTATAGTTTGAGTAACATTCTCACATTGGGTGATAAACATATCTTCTGCCAAATAACATACCTTAAACGACGTAAGTTCCTTTTTACCGTAGTTATGAACAGTTACTTTCGGATAGAAGTATTGACCATACGAAGGCAAATCATCAGGAGTGAGAACAATCTTTGTAACACCGGCATCATAATCACGTAATGCTCTTTGAAGTTTGAAATCATCGATAGCAACGCCATCTGATGTGTGTCCGTCCAAAGAATTAAATACAAATCTTATTTGTAATACCTTGCCTAAATCTCCACTAACGCCTTCCATTGAATAGACAACTTTTTCCCAAACAACATTACTCTTCGTAAATCCGTCTTCGCTGTCGTACCAATTAGTTCCATAAGGATCACCTTGCGCACCCAAAGTCTTCCATACGCCTTTGTAGTTCATATATTCAACAATTACAGATGCACCAGGACCAAACTCTCTTCTCATCATAAATGACAAGGTGTCTGGTTTAATTTCTGAAATATCAAATACAGGAGAATACAAAATGCTGGTGTTGTTTATATCATATTTACCCTCTAAGTTAGTTTTCCAACAAATAGGTTTACTGAACGCAGATTTTATTATATCATTTTCTATTGCACTCGGAGTACCCATCTGCCAAATATTTGTCTTACGTTTAGGATCTGGTTCGTAAGCATAGAAGTCATAATTTTCATAATCTTCCTCATCAAAGAATGTTTGATAAGGTAATGTATATATAGGTTGTACATAGTTATTTAAGATTATCGTATCATTCTTTCGATACTCTTCTCCTTCAACATCTACGTATGCTATGAACTCGTTGTGTCCCAAATTCATTTCCACCTCGGCAACCTCAACGTCTTCTATTTCCGAAGAATGTAACAAACCAGTCCAATCATAGACATTGGTATCCTCACCATAAATCCAGGTAATGGTTGCCGCAGTCAAATCCGCCTTACCTGCATTACGCAAACGCACTTTGACTTTCGTATTAACAACGGTATCTATACGTTCTGGATTAACGAAACGAGTAAGTTCCGCATTAACGTCACGAGCAGGAGAAATATGTATCTTGTAATCTTCTATTTCGCCAGCACCTATCGGTTCGTATTTAGTGTTTCCCGGATTTGGTCCGAAATTATGAACAGTATCGTCCTGAGAAACAATTACACGCATAAGTGTATAACCATTCAAAGCAGTGTCTGGAACCTCTATCATAGTTGCATTTGTACCACCGATTTGTGCAGCAGCAGAATAAATCTGTTCTTTCGTAGTATCAAATACACCATCTCTATTCCAATCTATCCATGCTTTAATCCAACCAGTATATTCTTTATCCTCAACAATTTTCATATTGCTTGAAAAGTCTGTACTAATCAATAACGAGTCTTTCAATCCCTTGAATAATTCAGGTGGTGTAACCGATGATGTAAAGTCCGAATAATCGTCATCTCCTGTTGAAGACATATTATCCATAGCAGCCAACTGAACTCTCGTTATATCCAAACTCTTTGAATCCCCAACAGTCTTGGAATCATTTGTCATAGCGTTCAATGGTATAACCTTAATTGCAGGTGTCGTATCATTAGTATTAACACAATCAGCAGCGTTTTCTATCCAAACTTTTATCTCATACGTTGTTTTCTTTTCTGTGAAATCAAACATTTTCTTAAACGCATAGATAACTGTATCGTCCATCATTATGTTTGCATCACATTGTTCTGTATAAATGACAGGTTGCGCATTTGCAGGTGTAGTAGGTTTTATAGAGCAAGATATATTGAATCCAGTTTGAGTTTGAGTTCCATAGTTGGTAAGTTTAACCTTAACAGTATCTTCACTCATAAACGTATAAGCCTTCTTAGGTTGTGCAGGAGGTTCCACAATTGCCAACGCCGCTATATCAGATTGGCATCTTTCTTTAACATGAACAGTAACCTTTGTAAAATAACTTGGACAAGCACCTGCATTCTTAGAAAGTACGTTGGTATAAAACGAAGTGTCTGCATATATTGGTTTGACTATCTTTAACGTAGTTGAAGCAGCATAAGCAGTTGGTTTGTAAAATGGAGTTGCATCTGTAGAATCATGGGACCAACGTATTGATAAAGAATCAACATGTGTAGATCTTACACTTGCATACGTAGCGTAATAAACCGATGTATCATGTGCTATGGTTGGAACAGGAGATACAAATGATTGGAATGTAACAGAAGCAGAAGTATCATTCAACGGGTTATTATCGTCGCTAAGTTTCGCAAAAGTCCTAATAGTCCAACTTGTATCTCTTCCATTTGTTGATTCCAAATTAGCTGTCGTAACGAATGTATAATACTGAATAGTTGCATTTGGTTGCAGAGATTGTAATGTTACAGAATTACCCGAACTATTGGTGTATGTGTAAGGAAAAGTAATTTGTTCCGTTGCAGTTTCCTTCAAGCCACCACTTAAACCTCTAATCTCGTATGTTATGTTGATAACATCTCCTGCTACAACAGCTTTGTTACCTACATTCTTGATTACAGCTTCTATCTTTTGCTGACGCATATTTACTCCACATTTGTTGTTAGCATCTTGTTTCTTGGTTGAAGTTACAGCTAAATCCTTACCTGGAATAACTTTTATCTTCAATGACATTGTATCATTATATGTGTTAGTATCCCCTACTAATTCCGTGTAAATCTGAACAAACAACGAATCAGAAGAAGGTGTGTTCAACACCGCTACTAATTTATCAGTAAAGTTATATACCAAAGTATCTAATGATTCAATACTACCAGTATATGTTTCGGTTATAGTTTGGAATGGTGTCGCATCTTCTTTATGTCCTTTCAATTCAGCAGTCATTTTCAAAGAAGATATTGTTTGGCTACCGAAATTTTTAGTTACTACATTAACAACAATATCGTCTCCTTCAATATATGAAGTATTACTTACAGGTGAAATAATACGAACAACACCTGCATCTATTGGTGTAAATTGATATTCGTATGCACCTATCGTAGGTTTTGGAACATCATGACGAACATTTCCATAAATATCAGTTGTATATGCATCTAATGGTTCTGCCTTATAAACTATATCCGTAGGATACAAGAACTCTAAGCAAGTATCTGCACGGAACTTGTTTTCAACTGAAACAGAATTTGCTTCAAATGTATTAGCCGTATGTAACGCAGTGATTGTCGCACAATCTTTATTACCCCAATATGTGAATTTATTTGCTTTTGTTGTGTAATTATTGTTATCAGATAGCAATACTTGACTACCATCGCCCTCAACATAATAAGCATATCCTCCGCACTGGTTATCCAAATTGTTATTTCTTACAACAACATTGGTATTAGCTTTACCTACAAATAAGTTTCTTGAACTTGTGTTGGAAGAAGCAATATTAATCAAAATAGTATTGTAATAGATATTTACAAAGTTTGAAGAATCTACGTCAATACCATAAGTCTTGCTTGCCTTCGTTGTTCCTGTCAAAGATATTGAGTTATTAACGATACTCAAAGGATTTATATCCTCAAAAGAGGCATTCCTAACAACAATAGCATTTCTTATCTTAGAAGTTGAGTTGGAAAGAACAATTTCGTTCGCTCCGATTTCGCTTACACCACTTATATTATAAAACTGCGTAGCATCAGCAATAAAATCATTAGCGTGAGACATCAGTTTATTAAATCTAAACATCATATTCTCAATATCATTAACTACTGCCGCACTTGCTCTAAAATCCGTAAAGACACAAGAATCTATTTGAATATTCTGAGCTTTTAAGTTATCTTTTTGAGAAGCAAGATAGATAGAAGTATTACCATTATTGAACGTATCTGCAACAAATGAAATATTATTATTCATTGCGCTCATATTAACCAAAATCATCGTCGGATTTGTTAAAACAGGAGCATTGAATGTAGTCTTATAAAAACTAACATCATCTGTATTTTTCAAATCAACAACAACATCATGCGTTGCACCTGCTTCAAAAACGATACCCTCAAAAGAAATATTTGCCGCAGAGTCCAACGAAAGCAAATAATCTTTTTCCTCAGAACCGGTATATGTTATTACCGCATTCTCACCTTTGAAAGTTATAGTATTTGTTTCTGTTACGCCTTTGATTGCAGGAATTTGAATTTTCTCATCATAAATATCACTTGTCAATTCAAATACAATCGGTCCACAAATACCGGAAACCTTCAAATCTTCAATTGCTTCGTTGATTGTAGCATAATCACCATCATCAGGATTAATGGTAAGAGTTGTTGTCTGTGCATCTTTACCCAAACAAGCAGCAAATTGTCTGCTAACAGTGTCATTACCAAGGGTGTTATCACATTCAAGTTTAACATTTGCTTCAATTATAACCACACCTGAGGTAAATGTATAACTGCCAACAGATGCCACCGCAGTTGCGTTTTGTACGATAGGCGTTGTTGGAGTGAATGTATATGGTGTTTGTGCGACTCCATTAACATTCCATTCAATGATAACAGAGGTCAATGGGTCTGAACCATAATTTTTAATTTCCACCTGAACAGGCAAGGTCTCGCCAGATGTTATTGATTCATCAACAGGAGAAACGATAGCAGTAGCACCGGCATCACAAGTAGGTGCATTTTGAACATTTACAATCACAGGTACTCTTTGTGAATGGCAACCATACAATGTCATATCGAGACTTAAATATGGCATCTTCGTGTAAGATGTAGGTGCATTCGTTGATTCACAGACACTCTTTGAAGCATCTTTTATACCTATCGTTCCATTGTAGCCGGTTGTAGTTGTCAAAGTTGTAACCGTTGCCGTATTAGTTAAACTGTAACAAACCTCCACAACCAAATCGCTTACACCGTCCCAATAATATGGTTCATCAAATGAAATTGTTTTCCATTTATTTGCATCAGCAGTTTTGGATATTGATAATGTTCCGTCATATACTGTTGTCAAACCATTTTCCCAAGTATTTAATTCTTGTTGGTCTGTTGTACCCATTCTTATTATATATGAACTATAATCAATAGATGCTTTTGATGTAGTTATCGTTGTTATCTTACTTGATATAGCATTTATCAATCCTTCTCCATAACCGTATGATATCAAGGTGTCAGCCTTCAATAGATATTGCTCTTTAATATTCTTAGTTTTGGCATTAAATATTGAGGGTGCAGGTGCAGATGATGTAACAGCCGCAGAGTCTGCTCCAATAGGAGTTGTTTTCGGTGTCATTATAAATGCTTCCGTATAGAAAGTATCTGCTGCATACAAGATAGGTGTTTCATATGTATCGCCTTCTGCAAGTACATTTGAAGTAGTCTCATCTTCAAACCAAAGTATTTGATATTCACTATCTACTGTCAATATAGCACTTGTTGCATAATCAATAGTTACAGGTGTTGTCGTAGGTGCAGGTGGGGTTTGAAGAGAAGTGATATACATATACATAGTATCATTGTTATGTATTATATCTTGATCATGTGCAGTATAGATTTTGAATATATAATCTTTTGTAGTTTCCGTTGCTGTCAAATCAATAGTTTCTGTAAAGGTATATTGTGTTGATCCGAACTGTTCTATATTTCCGTTGTAATTTGCATTAAAGGTATTTATCAAAGTTCCGTTTTCATAAACCTCACAAACTAATGGTATGGCATTCAAATTTTGCAAACCTGTGTTGCTTATAGTTACAGATATTGTACTTTCTCCCAAACCGCAAGATTTATATGGATTGTCTTGGTCGTTATTTTCGGAAGAAATATCGTTAATACGTATTTCGGATATACCCGGATCAAAATTAGGAATATCTGTTATAGTAATTTTATATGTAGTCAAATGTCCCAAACATAAATTCTCCGTCGGATCGGAAAGATTATCGTCATACGTCCCAATTGTCATAGGTGAAAATTCATCGGCAACTGTCCAACTTTCAAAAGTTGTTCCTTTAACATCATTTCTTATCACACCAGCCGAAGTTGTCAAAGGCGTAACCGTACCTTCTGTGTCGTCCCATACAGATGTAGGAACGTTCATTGCAGCAGCGAATTTTGCGCCGTTGAATGTTACTGCATCAATGTATGTACCAGCTGCATTTTGTATTGCCAAACCTCCCTTTGCCGATGCGTTTGAAAATTTGAACTTATTCGCATCAACAGCAATTGCCACATCGTTCGGCACAGTCAAACTATTAACTGCAACCATAACAACAGACGAATGTCCTTTTAAGATATAATTTGTCGGGAATGTATAAGTGCCATTCACTTTGGTTATGCTTGCACCGGTATATGATAAGAACTTAAAGCCACTAAGGTCTATATCTTCGCTACCACAATTGGAAATTTCGTAAGCATTGTTTGTTGAAATATAATTTGGTAATTGTTGCGTGCTACCTTGTTTTGCAGGATCTTTATAAAATTGTATTTCACTTATTCTAACAAGTGGCGTTTCCTCTCTACGAGCAAAGTAAATAATCGAATCTGAATACAAATTGCCTGTTTCAAACGAATGACCCTTGTAAAAGGCTACTGTATCATCAGGTGTATAAAACCAATAAACTGAGTCATTAGGACAAAGTTCGGTAACATCTATCGTTGCAGTCTCTCCGTATTTAACACTAATATTTTGGTCTGGGAAAGCAGGCAAACGATAATAAGAAATAATTTTCGCAGAGGTCGTATCATTTGTTTTAACCGAATCTATATCCAAAACAGAATATGCTACCAATTCAAACGTTTGATTACCATTAAGTGCAGTAAAGTTATGTGTAGCCGGAAATTCAAAATATTTTTCAACATTAGGCTCTATTGAGTCTGCAAATATTACAGGAGCTACGAGACTATCTCCATTGATAGCATAATTCAAATGCAATGTATTTTCAGGTATTGTATTAGTAGAAAGATTTTTGAATTTTACATAAATAGTTTCGTCTGCAAATTCACAATCGGTATAAGTTCTATCGCTTACAGGAGAAAAATCTTTTAGACCGGTCTCAAATACATATATATTATTCAATGGTGGGTCAAATTCTCTTGCTCCTATACAAGGTTTCTTCTCTGGTTCAGAAGGTCTTTCTTTATTGTAATAGTCATGAGTTACTCCTTCTATCGTTGTACCTTTTGCACACAAATTGATGCAAGTTGTAAATAATTCATCACCCCAACTATCAAATAAAGGATCTTCATTGAATGATGATATAGTGTCTTTTGTCTGAGTTTTCCAATCTGAGGTATCAGTCGTATTAGAGCCATTATATGAGAACAATGGCAGATTTTGATTAGAACCTGTATTTTTCTTGTAATAGAAGTTATTGGAAAAATCAAAATCATATTTATTAGTCTCAATAACTGTGCTTGGCCTATACGATATTGCATAACCATAACCTTCACTAACTATTATGTTATTCTTAACAATATTACTTTCACTTATCAATGTTGGAGTACCCAAAGCAAATCCGTGTGTTCTTTTTGTTGATTGGTTCAAAGACCTTGAATAAACATTGTTATACACAATCTTATTATTGCTACCAGATTGTAAATAAATACCATATTGATTATAAGCAATTGCGTTAGTATTCAAATTGTCCAACGACAACATATTATTCGCAAATATGGAATTATCAACAGAATTCAAGGACATACCACTTAACGAATAAAGGTTAAATATATTCTTTACCAAATTCATAGTAGCAATATCATTTAATGACAACGCATAATAAACACTCGTCAAATTTGAGTAATTAGACATTTCCTCATTCGGAGTAATAAATTTATTGCCAATAATATCCAAATCCCATGCATAAGAAACATTAATAGCATTCTCGGTCATTAAACCTATTCCATCTGTTACAATATTAAATATACAATTTGCGATATTAATATCATAAATCTTATCATAAGGATTTGCACCCTGAATTGAAATAATTGTCTTGGCAGGAGTATCAAATAAACAATTATCAATTTCTATATGTTTTGAATTGTAAATATTAATAGCCGAAGAAATTCTATCATAATTTTTGGTAGTCTTACCATAAGATAAAAATTTACATCTGCTAAATTTTATATATTCAGAAGTATCATTTAACGTAATCATATTAAATGATGAGGCATTACTTATAACTGTTTTCGCTGTATCAGGCAAAGAAAATGCAATATTTTCAAACTTCATATACTTGTTATTATGCAAATTGAAAATATAATTAGTTTGTAAATTCAATGCTTTTTTATCCTCCGAATATTTTATAATCGGAGAGAACACAACCTTATAAGTCGGACTATCGTTTATGAACGTTAAAGTATTTTCTTCTGATATGCCTTGAATACATTTTGGAAAATCTATTGCTTGATAATAAATACTATCTTTGTTATTCGTTGCTATTTTGAATACACACGGTCCTCCTATTGTTGAGTTTATCATCATTATAAAAGCATCATCAAAGGTTTCGAATTGATCCAAACCATCAACACCTTCAACAGCCCCTCCTATTGCATACGTTCCACTCATAGATCCGTCTATAACAAACAACTTAACTTCTATTGTATCATTATCATAATTGTAATTAATTGTGTCTTGGTCTGGTGGAAGTTCTACCCAGATTTTCAAATTATGGACTCCTCTTGGTGCTTGGAATGTCGTTGTAGCAATATACTGCATTGCCGTATCTTGCGGTATTTTCGTTATAGGATCCAATGGCTTCATAATTCCTGTCCATGTAGAAGAATCTATTGTCAATATATCATTATCTAACATCCATTTTACCCTAACTATTCTAAGTGTATCCAAGCCATCATTTCTAAGCATAACCTTTAATGTTGTATTGGTATTTGCTTCAATGGTGTACATATGGCTTAATGCATCATTGCAATCTTCTGCCGCAGCAACAGACAAAAGTGAGTCTTGTCTTATACCTGGATCAAAACGGAAATAACATTTATTCATGAAATTAAATCTAAGATTTGGTTTTGAAGCAACCAAACCACCACTTGTATTGAACATACCCGTACAAGCCATAGTTGTTACTGTCGTTCCTTGTTCAAATATATGTGTCTTGTATTGATTATCGTTGCCAGAAGAATAAGACTCAACTTTTGTTTCTCCATACGTTGCCGTTCCATCATAACATACTTTCAAAACAATATCCGTTACACCGTCCCACGTAAATGTATTACCGTCATCAAACTCCAAATATTGCCAACCTTGATCAGGTAATGTATATGATGCCGCACTCTTATACATAGAAACTTTCTCGTATTGAGAAGACTCGTCAAGCATATCCATTGGATCAATAGAACCCATATATACCTTAAAATTATCCAAAACGACTGTACCAGTAGGTCGGGATTTTATGTTGATAAAAAATCCTCCTATCATACCTGCCGAATAACCAGCAGCCTTTAACTCCTGAGCGGAATATCTTATTTGGTGCGAAACTTTTGGAAATTTAGTAGAAAACACCAATGCTGCCGATGAAGTACCACTTGTTTTTATTGGAGCGTTACCTGTATATGGTCTGACATACTTAAATTCTTGGAATGTACCTACGTATGGGAAAAAAGTCTGATTACCTAAAACATCACTAACTATCGCTCTCCAAAATACAGTTGAATCAATACCCGTATAAGGTATAGTTGCAACATAATTGCCATTATCACTTAAAGTCAATGGAACTCTTGTTATATCCGTGTTACCCGGAGTATAATATTCTATACACAATGAATCTGCAAAAGATGTAAGAGTTGAAGTCTGTGAAGACAACTGAAACTCTATCTCTGCATCGCTACAATAAGGATAATTCGACAAATCCGGACACGATATTACATTATTAAATCTCGGAACGGTTGCCGAAGAAGCGTTTGTTGTATATATTTTCACGTCATCTATCAACCAACCATATCCATTGTCGCCAGCCGAAGCAGGCATAAGAAACTTGATATAAAATTGCGTTTCTCCATTCGGTATCTTGTTCGTTAAATAAAATATCTCGTGTCGCCACATTGATGGTTTTAGATTTGAAACCGAACTGATATTCATACCTTCCGAATAGTACGTGGTATATTTGAAACTATTACCCGTACCTGAAATTCCCGGACGGAATTTATTGTCATAGACATTGGCTCCGTTAATGGAAATAGGGTTTCCCGTCATTGGAACTAACTGAATACGACAACTGGAATTAGTCATCGGCAAATGATTAAACTCCAAACGAACCTGCTGACCTGCCGGCACAGTTATGAGAGATGTTTGAATGTATTGATCACCCGAACCTTTTTTGACCCTTGCGAACTTCTCACCGTTGATAGCCAAATTCTCATTCTGTTCAACAGTTACATTTGTCGCAGAAGAACTTGTCCAGCCGGTTGGCATATCATTCTCAAAGTCCCAAGATGAATTTACGGTTATCTGTGCTTTCAACGAAAACATAGCCAACAGAGTAACCATAAGCGCGAATACTGTTACTTTTTTCATTGTATGTGTTTTTTATTATTATCTAATCTTACGAAACTGAAAATCACACTTCTCCAATTTTCAATTTGCAAATTTACAAATTTTTCTTAAACAAATGAAATTTTCTCATTTTAATAACAAAACAAATGCAAAAAAGTAAGTTATTCCGTGAAAAATTTTTAATTTTTATATCCATTTTCAATTACAAAATACTGATTTGAATTAAAAATTTCAAAAAACAACGCTAATATTTACTAAAAATAACATCACAATTGGTGTATTCAAAAAAAATTCTTTACTTTTGCAGTCGTATTTTTAACAAATCACGACAATGAAAAGAGTTTTTATTTCAATACTGTTTTTTTTGACAAGTTTTATGTCATTAAACGCACAAGAATTATCCGAAAGCATACAAATCATTGAAAGTTCCATAAAAGACAATACTTATTACAATTTCACAATATCGGGAGACGGTCATCTGTCCTATAATTGGGGAAAGGACGATGATAACAGCACAGTTATAACGGTAAATCTTTCCAATGTAACCATATCAAAGGATTACACATCCTTCCAACCGAAAGTTTGGATTAATTGTATCGACGGAAACTCGTGTATTGAAGAGCGAGGCAGAATAGGTGCAACCGACGGAATGTATTTCAACTATTCCCGCACATATCTTCCTGCCAAAAACGAAGATGACTTAAACGCTCTGTTCCGTCATCTCTCAATTTTGATTTCTTATTCCACAGGAAGATAATAAGGTTTGCAAAAAACATAATCTCTTAAAACAAATTCCACCAAACGATTTATTAGGTTTATTCGTCTTAACGAAAAGAAGAAGTGTATTATTCATTTTCTTTCAAGTGGAACAAAGAAAATAATATTAAACATCATTAAAATGATTAGTGAGATTATTTTACTAATGTTTAACATTAATAAATTAGTGTTAAACATTATTTTTGTAATAACACTTCAAAAATCTTTTTCTTGTTTTCGGGCAATTTTACTTATAAATATGCAATATTTTTGATAACTTTGCAAAAAAATATAAGATATGGAAAATCAAGTTTTATATGCTCTGAAAAATCGTAGGAGTATAAGAAAGTTTTTACCCAAACAAGTAGAAGACGAAGAATTAATCGCCGTTTTAGAGGCAGGTACTTACGCTCCAACCGGACATAACAAGCAAGATTTGTGGATAGTTGCCGTTCAAAACAAAGATATTATGGATAAGTTGATTGCTATGAATGCAAAAATCTTGGGTAACGATACCGCAAAATTCGGAACCAACGGCAATCCTTATTATGATGCTCCGACGATAGTATTAGTATTCGGTTCTCCGTTAAGTGAAAATCCGAACACAATAAAAAACGGCAGTTTGATTCTTGGTAATATGATGAATGCGGCATACTCCGTTGGTTTGGGTTCTTGTTGGATAAATAGAGAGACCGAGATGTTTGAAACAGCCGAAGGTAAAGAACTGATAAAAGAATTTGGATTACCAGAAAACGTTATGGGTATCGGTGCATTGGCTTTGGGTTACCCCGTAAAAAATCCTACGAAGGCTTTGCCGAGAAAAGAAAACTATTATAGGATTATAAAATAAAGATAATCGGATAAACACAATGGGCGAATTTCTTCTCAAACAATTCGCCTATATATTATAGTATAGAAATATGTTACACCATACCTTTGAATTTCAAAACAAAAAAATAAATTATCAAGACGAGGGCAAAGGAGACAAAGTACTTGTATTGCTTCACGGTTATATGAACTCTTTGGAAGTATGGAAGTATTTTGTGCTGGAATATATGAATAGTTTCAGAGTTATTGCCGTGGATTTGATAGGACACGGCGAAAGTGAAACAATATCGGAAGTCTCTACAATGGAATTACAAGCCGATATGATTAAAGCCCTATTGAACGAACTGAATATTACGAAGTGCGTTATGTGCGGACATAGTATGGGCGGTATGATTACATTGGCTTTTGCAGAAAAATATCCTGATATGGTGAATGGTTTTTGCCTTATGGATTCTCAGGCTTTTGCCGATTCGGAAAATGGAAGAAAAAATCGTTTGCGTGCCGTGGAGATAATCAATGAAGACCGTTTGAAATTTGTTGTTGATTTTATTCCTAATTTGTTTGCAAAGAACAATCAACCAAAATATGCCAGCGAAATAGAAGAACTGAAAACGATTGCCGTAAATACTCCGAAAGAAGGCATCATCGCTGCTCAAAAAGGTATGATTGCAAGAAAAGACAGATGTGATGTCTTGTCCAAAGCAACTTGCCCCGTGCTATTCATTACAGGTAAAGACGATATACGTATTGACTTAGATACTCTTTTGGCACAAGCATGCTTACCGCAGCATAGTGAGGTTATGATATTGCCTTGCGGACACATGGCTTTTATTGAAGAAGAACTCAAAGTCAAAAGGCGTTTAAGAGATTTTACAAATATGTGTTTTGAATTATTGTAAGATTTTAATTTACCTAATTATGGAAATGTACTAAGTTAATCACTCAAACGAAAATTTTTGGTAGCATTGAAGTGGATTTCACGAAAGGAAAAATAGGCAAACAGATTTTTATTTTCAGCATTCCGTTAATTCTCGGCAATTTATTCCAACAGTTATATACTTTGGTAAATAGTGCTTTTGTAGGCAATTATCTTGGTGTTGATGCCTTGGCTGCTGTGGGTAGTTGTTACCCTGTTGTGTTTTTCATAACCTCTATGGTGTTGGGTATTGGCAGTGGAGGCTCGGTTGTTGTCTCTCATTACTATGGTGCAAAGCAGCATAAAGAAATTCACGACATAATAAGCACTTTTTATATCTTCTTTATGATTTTGGGCATCGTGATATGTGCGGTGAGTATCATCTTTGCCGATCCGTTGTTCTCACTTCTCAGCATGGAAGAGGGTGTTAAACATCTTGCCGTTAGATATTTTCAAATCTATATGGTAGGTATGTTTTTTTCTGTCTTGTTTCATTCCGCTATAAGCATATTAAGAGGTTTGGGCGACTCTTCAACGCAATTGTACTTCCTTATTCCCGCAAATATCATCAATATTATATTATCGTATATATTCTTAGGCGTTTTGCATTGGGGCGTTGAAGCATCGGCATTGGCATCGTTGATTTCTCAGTTCTTGGCTTTTATAACTTTGTTTGTGTATTTGCACAAAACACATGAGTATGTACGATTGCCTTTTAAGCATTTAACTTTCAATCGTAAATACCTGCAACAAATTGTTTCGATAGGCGTGCCGACAGGAGTGCAACAAAGCGTTGTTTCTTTAACACAAATTCTTATTCTTTGGCTTGTGGTAAAATTCGGAACTAATGCTACGGCAGCATATTCGGCTGCTATGCGTATAGAATCCATAGCCTTGTTGTTCGTTCTTAATATCTGTCAAGCCTTGACATCATTCGTTGGTATGAATATGGGGGCGAACTTGCAGCAAAGAGCAAAAAAAGGATTGTATTCATCTTTGAAAATAATGGCAATAGTATCATTGGCAACGATGATTGTATTTTGTGTTTTCAATACACAGTTGATGAAACTCTTTACCTCCGAAGATGAAGTAATACTTATCGGCAATCAATACTTAATAGTTTCGGGTATATTTTGGTTTTTATTCTGTTGGCAGATGGTATACACCGCCTTTTTCAGAGGTGCAGGCAAAGCGTCAATAACTATGATTATAAGTATTTTTTCATTATGGATTATCCGCTACCCTGCTTCCTATTTATTAAGTCTAAAATACCAGACATTGGGTATTTGGCTCGGAGCACCGATAGCGTGGATTGCAGGAGTGATAATATATTTAATATTTTTCAAGTCAAATATCTTAAAAATGAAAAGTATTGTCAAAACAATACCATGTATTTTAGTGATTACTTTTTGTTTGATTTCTTGTAATTCTAAGGCTCAACAAGAAAAAGATTGCGAAAATAATATGATTGAAATTCAACCATACTACGACCAATATCCACAAGACTATTTTATTTCGCCTTTAACAATTCCGCTTTCTTCAACAGGAAGTTTTGCCGAGTTGCGTGGCTCACATTTTCATTCCGGTTTGGATATTAGGACTAATGGTAGATGTGGTTATGCGGTTATCGCCCCTGCCGATGGCTATGTTTCAAGAATCAAAGTCCAAGCATACGGCGGCGGTAAGAATCTTTATATCGCTCACCCCAACGGTTACACCACCGTTTATATGCACCTGCAAGGATATGCAGGCGAAATTGAAAATTTTGTTAAAGATTATCAATACAATCATAAATGTTATACTTTTGATTACTCTTTTGAAACACCTAAAATCTATGTCAAAAAAGGCGACACAATTGCTTTAAGTGGCGAAAGTGGTATGGTAGAAGGTCCGCACTTACATTACGAAATCCGAAACAGTAAAACAGAACAACCGATAAACCCTTTACTTTTCGGTTTAGACATAGCAGACACGATAGCACCGAATATTGTAAGTTTAGCCGTTACACCGATGAAAAATTCACTTGTTGATAGTTCTTCGCAAAGCAAGGTAATACATCTTAATAACGATACATCTTTTCATCAATTGGATACAATAAATTGTTATGGGTCTATATATTTTTCGATATTGGCATACGATGCATCGGAAAACTCATCTACAAGAAATGGTGTATGGAAAAGCGAATTGTTTGTTGATGATACTATGATTTTCTCTCATCACATTGAAACGTTTTCATTTTCAGATTACGGATATGTAGATGCCACAATAAATTATCCTCTGTATATCAAAACCAATAAACGTATGCTTTGTTCAAGGAAATTGGATAACGGCGTGTTGCCATTCAATAAATACAAGAATAAAGGAATATTAGATGTAAAAACTGATAGCACCTATTTAATCACTTGGCGTTTAACCGACTTAAAAGGTAACAGCACTTCATATTCATTTTATATCAATGGCATTAATGTTCCTATCAAAACAGAAAACAATATCGCTGCACGCAATTCAAAACATTTTGCTTTCAACAAAGAAAACACTTACACGGCCAATGACGGCAGTACATTTATTTTTCCAAAAAATTCGTTGTATGAAGATATTGAGTTCATTTATTCAAGTTCAAAGGGAAAATATTCAAACATTCACAAACTGCACACTATATACGAACCTGTAAAAAAGAAATTCAGAATAAGGATAAAACCTTACGCAATTGACAATAAATTAAAGGATAAATACCTTATAGTTAAAATAAATTCCAAAGGCGGAAAAAGTAGCGTCGGAGGTGTATTGAAAAATGGCTTTATTGAAACGACAACAGGAGATTTCGGAACTTTTGCAGTGTGGATTGATACCATAGCGCCTACAATTAAAGCCGTAAATTTCAAGAATAACAAAAAACTATCGAAACATCAAAAGACTTTGAAAGTACATATTTCCGATAATTTATCTGGAGTAAGCACTTACAACGGTTATCTTAACGGCGAATGGGTATTAATGGAATTTGACGGCAAGCGTGCAATACTTACCTTTACTATCGATGAAAAGTTAAAAGAAGGCAAAAACGAATTAAAAGTCGTCGTAACCGACGCAAAAAGTAATAAAAGAACAGTAAATTTCACTATTTTCAAATAAAATAATCACTTACCAGGTAAATTTTTTCTTACTGATATTCAATTATATTCATAACACTATAAAAAAAAGTCTAAAAGATATTTGGTCAGTATCAAAAAAGATAGTACTTTTGCAAAGTCAAATTCAACGGAGACTAATTAGCTCAGCAGGTAGAGCACATCCCTTTTAAGGATGGGGTCCTGGGTTCGAATCCCAGATTAGTCACACATAATTTTAAAAGTTTCATAATAATTGGGTTTTGGCTCCTATTCGTCCTGAATAGGGGCTTTTTTATTGGATTATGGAAGCGAGAATTTACATATAGCCATTCCCGATATCATATATAGTAATGCCTTTTTCAATGTTTGCATTATTTTTACTAATTTTGCAAAACAAAATTTCAATATGTATTATCACAATTTTGTTTATTAACACTATCAAAATAGTGTGAGTGATTAATAAATTAATATGAGTGATTATTTTATTAGTGTGAGTAACTAATAAATAAACGTGAGAAAACGAATAAATAAAAACATAAAAGAAATGATTTTAGACTTTTCAAAAATGGAGGTTACCGTTCTTAAAAATTTCAAAGGCGGTGCAAAAGAAATGTTTGTTAAAATGTTTGCCGATGATAAAAACAAAATAATGCTTTCCGTGTTGAAACCCGGTGCTTCTATCGGTTACCACAAACACGAAAACAATTGCGAAATAATATTTATGATAAAAGGCAACGCTATGGTTAATTACGACAACGAAACACTCAGATTAAACAACGGCCAAGCCTTTTACTGCCCTATGGGACACTCACACGATTTGGTCAATGACACCGAAGACGAAATTATGTTCTTTGCCGTCGTTCCCGAATTGGCTCAATAAAACATCTAAAACATAATTCCACAAAACAAAAGGTGCGTAACAAATCCTAAAATCATTGTTACGCACCTTTGCTATTTACATAATTACTTCGTTTCCACCGAACAAAATAATTATGTCTTTGTTACTTATTCATCTTTTGGAATTTGATTAGTTTTTTCTTGTATTCTTTCAAAAAATACTTAAACCACTTATCATTATTGTATTTGTCCGTGATACGATACGACTGTTCAATCTTGTCCTGTCGCTTCATATTCTCAAATGCCATAAGATTACCAATACGTTTCTGTGCTTTTTTGGCATGCTTTGCCTTATAGCCCATTTCTTTCAACGCACCCAAAGACTCTATCGCCCCTTCGTATTGCTTGTATTTAATCAAATCATCAGTTGTCTTGATTGCCAATTTATCGCTACCGAATTGCGTCATAATTTCACGCAATGGCGTATGATAAACACTCATCTCACCCAATTTATTCTTATTATAAAACAATTCCAACTTCGCATACTCAATAAAGTACTTGGTTGTGTCGCCTTCTGCCAACAATTTATCTATTTCTTCTTTTTGTTTAACATATTCAAGCGGCTCTTCTATTTGACGTTTCAAAGAACGGATTTTTGTTTTATCCAAACGACACTCATTATTACCCTTAATCTGCATCGCTGTGTTGATATACGTCTCCGCCGTGTAGAAATCGTTTTTACGAATACACTCCAAAATATCATAAACCAACACGTTTATCTCTTCTTGTTTCTTTTGGCAGACTTTGTTGTCTATCGCACGTAAATAAGAGTTCATAATGCGTACAATAGCCGTATCCTGCTGCATATTGTAGGCTTCTATCAAATCATTGGTAAGTGCCACCAAAGAATCCGCTTGCTCTGTGTTGCCTTGGAATATACAATACTCTGCCTTGGACATACGTTTTGCCGTTATCTCTCTTATTGCCCTTACATACATATCAGAAACGGCTTGCTTGTCTCCTTCCATTTTAGCCAAACGGTTGGCTTTTTCCAAAACCTCTAAGGCTTTCTCATAGTTATTGACTTGCATAAACTGGCGCGTTTCAAAAAACTTTTCATCGACCTGCTTATCTATTGCCTTGGTCTTGGTTGCAGCCACAGCCACACTTTGCGACGGCTGTTTGTTATCCGAACTTTCTATATAATCTTTCTCAATCTGTGCCACCTCTTGCTCAGGCGAAGATACAGTATCCTTAATATAATTGTTGTACTCTATACTATATCCCGTGTTTTGAGCAACATTTTCTAACGAATCCAATTTCGCATCACTCGGTGTGCTGCTCCCGTTCAACAACGCTATTTGTTTCAAAACCGAGTTCTCATACTCCCCTCCTACCATTGCCGAAAGTTCTTTGGCTTTGAACAACAAATCCGTTCGAGCCTCTTTATTCTTCGCTTCGGGCATCGATTTGGCTTGTTTCAAGTAACCATCAACCACTATATGCACCACCTGTTCAAACGAAGCATTATCGTCAATGGCATCTCTGTTCCTTTGAAAATAATCATATGTGTTCTCCACAAAATCGCCTGCCACCTTCAACTCTCCTTTTGAGATAGCCTTTTTTGTAATATCGATATGATTATCGTAAATTCCTTTTTGACAAATTTCCAAGTTCTTCTTAACGATATTTCCCCTGCAAATACCCAAATTATCTTTCTTGCACCAAGTATCCAATTCGTTCAAAATATCATAAGCATACGCATACTTGCCTTGCTTTATCAACGAAAGCGATTGCAATAAGTTCTTATCATACGCGTACGCCAACAAATTTTGACAAAGCATACGCTCCTCTTCCGTCGGCTTCATATTGGCGATAATATCCGTAAGACGGTCTGTCGTCTTTATGATTTTACCGCTATCCAAACTCATCTTGCTCAATTCATATTGTGCCATAATATTATCGTTTTTCAACGCAATGGCTTTTTGCAAATATTCGTACGCCTGCGATTTCTTGTTATCCGCCAAAAGACTGACAGCCTTGGTATAATATATGCCCGACGCCCTCGGAGTAATGAAATCCACAACTTCTTTATTGTTTTTAACAATGGCTTTTAATTCGATAATTTTGTTATAAATCTCTTTGTCTCCGCTGTAACGTTGATTTTCCTCTAAAAACTGCGATGCCTTTTCTATTTGATATGAATACACCGCAATCATATCTATCTTGTCTGCCGATATGGAAGATATTGTTTTGATATGTTTATCAAAGTTTTTTATAAGGTCTTTTTTCTGAACATCGCTCAGCGTCTGCGAAAAAGCACTTATTGAGCCTAACAACATAAATGCAATCAGCACTATTCTTTTTGCCACATCTTTCATTGTAATATATCTTTTGCTAAATCCCATATTGATTATTTGAACGGCAAAGGTAATACAAAAATTTCATTTGTATGCCGACACTTCTCCCATTTGTACTTAGTCCTACTCATATACTTCTGCTTTATCTCGACAATATATTGTTCCGTCCCAAATTTTGTCATATCAAAAACATTTTATACTTCTGCAACCGCTTAACAAAGAGAAACAATGACCAAAACATGAGACAATATGCAAAGAAGTTGAAGTCGGTTGCACCCTTTCAAGTGCCGAAACGGTTTTGGCAATGGACGAAATCAGCGATATCATATTGGTCTATTTAAGGCAGGTTAATTTGATAATTTAGTTTATTTGTTTGAAGATTATGTTCCAAATACACGAGTTTGTGCCTAAAATTGCTTTACTTTTCGTCTAAATCACGCAAGTTCTCGTCTAAATCACACAGAAACGAGAACGTATATTGCGATATATAGTGATTGTATATTGCGATATATACGACCTCTATATATCGCAATATACAATCACGTT
>OMYR01000022.1 GCA_900315335.1 uncultured Bacteroidales bacterium | reverse complement strand
GAAAAAAGGCATTGCTTTACAATAATAAAACAATGCCTTGAATAAATACACTAATATTTTACAGATACATTTATCTTGCAATAACAAGTTTATCGCTCTTGATTACTTTTTCGCTTGTGAAAACTTTATAAAAATATGTGCCGACAGGGTAATTGCTTAAAGAAAGATGTTGTTTGCCTTTACATACAAGTTGCTTGCTTATTAGCTCCTGCCCTTCACTATTGTACAAAACAAATGTGGCACTACCGTTGTCCTTTATGGTGTAGGTTATTACAGCCTCATCTTTTGCAGGATTTGGCGCGACATTGACGCTTTCGATATTAACATAACTGCCAATATCGTTCAATCCGCTTTTGACTTTAAGATTTAATATATAAATACTGTCGCAACCATTTATTGTCTGCAATGAGTCATAATATGTGCCTGCTTCATAAAGCATCTGCCCATGAAAATCGTATCTCTCGCCCTCATTGATTTCAATTGTCTGTTCATCTTTGAATGAATGCCTTACTTGAACACGATAAAGGATAATACTATCGTAACCGTCCGCCGCTTGCAAGGTATCACGATACTCTCCTTTCCAAGTTATATGATAACCGTTCCAATCGGCTGAATCACATATCGTATCACGGATAACATTATAATGATTAAATACAGATGAATCTTTCAGTACAAACATATACACACCTCCATAGTCCGGTAAGCTTGTTACAACTATCGTGTCATGTAAATCCATTGTGTCCGAAGAGGTTTTTCCCGAAACGAATATCTCTGTCGGCTCATAGTTATTCTGAGACATATGCCTTGCCCCATAAGAACCACCATCTTCATAATTGTCTATTACCTCCAAAATTTCACCATCAGCAGCATTCCATTTAAATAAAGATAATACCCTCGGTGTTTGATATGTCATTATTGTGTCCAAGCCTCCTATATCCCAAGAATTGTTATGATATACCTGTCCATAAACTTGTCCGTTGCTTACCGCTACATTGGATAACACTTCACTACGTCCTTTTATCAAACCATGCGACAAATACTGACCTGTATTTTTATCATACGCCACATAACCGGAATGTTCCCAGCCAAAACCCATAGCATTTAATGTATCCATTGGGTGTAAATAGAGACTATCAAAATAAAACCATTCCCCATCATTTATTTTTTCTTTACGTAACCCGTCTATTTTTCCATACTGGACAAATACCGTATCTCCTTTTACAACCGACTGTCTGAAACAACTGCCAAACGCAAGGTGTCCTGCTGTAGTAGGCAAAAACATTTGATTTACCCATTGTGGAGTGCAAGATGTATCGTATTTTATTATAAATCCTGTTTGACCAGCACCCGGATAACTGCGTTTTATTCTTTGATTGTTGCCTAAATCAAGCCATTTATATTCAGAACTTGCAAAAAAACCAGATAAATACATATTATCTTCTTCATCAAATGATAGATTTGTTTCGTAAAAATTTCCACAATCATCTGGAAAAACATCCTTTGACCAAACAAAATTAAAATTGGAATCAAATTTTAAAAATGTATTAGTTTTAATCCTATTGCTATTTATTGCATATTTAATGGTATCTTTATCATCTACAACAAAATTTAATACATTAGTATCTGCTATATTCCAAGCTCTAACAAAAATATAATAATTACCATCCTTATCAACATAAAATTGAGTATCTTCTTCAAATGTTTTTCTGTAAGTGCTTACATATTCTACTCCATCTTTGCTCCAATGGTCATCAACCCAATTATATATATAATGAGCATCCAATAATTCTCCGTCTTGATTAAGTTTAAGAAATGCCTCGTGAGGACACATTGTTTTAGGAAAGAATGGAATTGAATCTTGAACAGGATATGTTATCAGTGTATCAAGAAACCAACATAAAGATGTAAATTCGTCTTGTGGAGGATAAACCTGAGATTTTATATATAATATAGTATCATTGACCAACTGCATACGTATATGACAATAATCGGAAGCATTTGCTGTATTGGGTGATAGCGATTTTGACCATAGTAATTGCCCGTTGCTATCAAGTTTAGCAAAAAAACTATTTCGTCCGCCAGCTGATGCAGGAGTAAGTTCTACATCTCCCATTTTCCCTTGCCTACCAACAGTTCCGCATACATACAAATTACCTTGACTATCAAATATTGATTGCCAAATACAACTACCGTATGTTTGATCTCCTCCTATACCCTGATACGATTTTGCCCATTTTATCTTCTGCGAAAAGGATAACAATGGCATTATGCACATTAATATTAATAATATCTTTTTCATATTATTTCTGTTTTAATGTGAGAAACTAATAAAATCTTATTTAAGATTATTTTATTCTTATTTAATAAGAATTTACTAATTTCTCACAAGGTTAAACATTTATTGCTTTATTAATTTCAAATAATAAACCTTATTTTCTTTATCTTTTACCACAACAAGATAAGAACCTTTTTGTAAGTTGGCAATATTGATAACATTGGTTGGATTGTTTTTAATCAATTCCTTACCTGTTTTACTTTCTGCGATACCAACCATCGAAAATCATACTAAAAATTAATCGTATAAACATTATAATACATATCTGTTTCATAAGTCTTTTTGTTTAATATCTTAACAATACAAACAATCAACTTATCTTTCACAGATAACACACTTTGCACCTGATCATTACTTTCAATGTGAGGCAATTTAATTTCCTTTTTATAATTAAAACCATTGTCAAATACTTGGATAACGCTCTTATATCCTTTTTGTTTGTAATTATCATTAACATCCAAAAGAATATAATATTCATCTCTTTCTTTGTTCCAACAAATATCCAAATCCAACATTTGTGTATGTTCTAATTTATGCCTTGTGCTTTTCAATTTAATCTTATCTGTTTTTATAAAAACCTTTTTGATATATTGATAATTTCTTTTATCAAAAACCAAAACCGAAAGTTCTTTTGAATTAAAGTAAAAAACATAGTTACCAATCACCTGACAATATCCCGATTCAAATTGTCCATCAACAATAATACTATCTATCATATTATCTCCGATATTTGATATTGTCAAAGACGTATCCACAGGAACATTTAACATTAAAGGATAGTTATCTGCTACTTTTTTCACGTCTGAATTTGTAACACCCGATACCCTGGTAAATATATTATTATAAATAATATAATTCTCACTTTCCACATTATAAAACCGCTTTGAACATCCAAACATTTTTTCCACACTACCATTACTATCCAAAGATTCAAATTGTTGAAAAAATCTTTTTGATTTGATTTTTGCAGAAGAATCCATCAAATATAAACATTGCAAAGGCGCTCCGAGTGCAAGAGCGATACTATCCCAATTATAAATATTCACCATTTTACACATATCAATATAAGGAATATTCTTTAAAGATATTGTCTTTATCAATTCACTATTCAAATTGTAAATACCCATTACTTTTTTTGAAGTCTTTTCCATTGAAAAAATATATATGGAATCTTCAATATTAAAAGCATTACATTGTCCTATACCCGGCAAATAAAATGGAACATGAACTTCCTTCTCAAATATTATTTCAGAATTATTTTGTTGCGCAGAACAGGAAAAAGCTACAATAAATACAACTATTAAATATATAAATCTTTTCATTTTTTAATTATGTTAAAAATTAATAGTATAAACATTGTAATAATCAAATTCATCTTCGCTTTTATTTTTAGAAAATTTAACAACCAATCTATCTCCGTCTGACAACATACGATAAACATAATCATCGTTTCCACTAACACGCGGGAGCTTCACTTCTCGTTCATATTTAAAATCTTTGTCAAATACTTGAAGAATATAATTATTATCTTTTATCATATCACTATCTCCAACTAAAAGCATATAATACTCTTCCCTAACCTTGTTCCAACAAATATCCATGATATATATAGGATAATGATTCGCCTGAATATTTTTCTTTGTCTTAGTAGGTTTCAAAAGTTTTGTCGTGGATTTTATTTTTTTTATAAATGTATTATTTTTTCTATCAAAAACTAATGTTACAAGACTTTTTGAATAACTATACAATATATAATTACCAACAACAAAACAATAACCATTTTCATACACATCTGTTTCTTCTTCATACATATCACATAATTTATTTTCGCCAATATTCTCTATTTGCTCACAATTTCTGAATGGAATTTTCAACATTAAGGGATATTTTTCTGCCAGTTGCTTTACATCAAAAGCAGATGTGGAAGAATTTTGGCTAAAAAATATATTATATGCAAGAATACTATTATCTACACTATCATAAAAAGATTTATATGTTTCAACGTATCTGTAAATCTTTTTAACACTATCGACTAAAACAAATTGAGGAACAAAATTCTCTCCTTGTATTTTTGCCGTGGAGTCTATTAAATAAACAATTTGTAATGGCGATCCTATGGATAATGCTATTCTATTAAAATCAAATATATCAACACCACTACACATATCAATATAAGGAATTGTTTTCAATGATATTTCTTTTAACAATTCTACCTTATTATCATATATAAGCAACTGTTTTTTTGAAGTAGGTTCTATTGAATAGAAATAAAAATTATCATCAATATGAAACATTCCGCCAAATTTCAATGCTGGTATGCGTATTTCTTGTTCAAATAATATACCCGAAGTAGCACTCTGCGTCGCACAAAACACAAATGTGAACACAATAAAAACTATACATAAAATCTTTTTCATAAATAACTATTTTATATTTTCATTCAAAAAGGGTGAAATTTACAATAAACTCCACCCTTAATGCAAATTATCTACTCCATATAAACAAATGGATATACAGCAATAACATCTTGACTTCTTGAATCTCTAAATATAAAATGATATTTGGTTGAGTTCATATCAGCTGTTACAACCATTCTACCATCTACTAAATTTAATAACAATTCCCTATCAAATAACTCACTCAAATCTTCAAAATTTCTTCGTACAAAATCTATTGATTGTCCTATTTCAATACTTGAATAAAAATTACTTATCTTATCCAACATTCTTCTACCTATAATTTGGACTTCCGGTAAACAATTTCCAACCGTTCCTCTGTAATGACAATGATAATTGCTATATTGATTACAAACCATTGTACAAGTATATGGCATAAAAAATTCTCCACAAATCATAGGATTACTCGGTTCCGATACAACCTTTTTAACAGAATTTATTTTATTTAATTCTTCATTTTCATCATTACAAGATGAAATTACAACGCCTGTTAAAGCGATAACTGCTATTACTATAATAGCTGAAATTCTTTTTTGCATGATACTATTTTCTAAAAAAAACGACAAGTTCTTGTTTCTTTCTCACACAGACAATAAAGAACTTGAATAAATATTGTCTTCTGCGTAACTTTTTGACAAGATATTACTAAACTTGTGCGGAATAGTGGGTAATGTCTCCTCCTATTTGAGTTGTTGTACTCTTTCCACAATAGAGTATGGTTAAACTTATCTACTATCTGTTATCTTCTATTCTTTTGATAACATACTGCTCCGTATCAAAAACTTTATCAGCTGAGGATAACAATATTGTATCAACTTTCCCATTTTTGATAAATATTGCATAAGAATCCGGCAATTCATTTTTATCAAAATATTTCAAACTATCTGTTGAAATTTGCTCTTGTTTCTTTGCTTCCCAATATGGTGATATATCCACTATCGTGCCTTTGGCGTTGAGTATATAATAAACTCTTTGCATATCCACAAACTGACTGGCAAACTTTGACAACTCTTTGTTGCAGCCTATACACCCCTTTTCGGCAATGATAAACACACAGTTATCTTTCTGCATATCCATATCAAAATTCTGTTGAACATATTTCAATATCACTCTTTCCTGTTTCTCTTTCTGCGATGCACAACCACCGAAAATCATACTAAAAACTAATAGTATAAATCCTATAATACATATCTGCTTCATCGTTTTCATATTTATAAAATTCTTAAATTAATTTATTCTATATATTAAAAACATGTCCCTCCACTATGTACATATATTTAATATCTGTACATTTTACACCGCTCGAAGATATCGCCGTTACTTCCAAGGATACATTTTTGGCTGTCGCATCATCCCAAGTAACTGTGATAGACTTGCTGTCTTCCGATACAATGTAATTATCACTGCCATTAACTACCCATTCATACGAAAGCATAGCTCCTGCATTACTGACTGTATAAGTAACCGTCTTCCCTCTACACACAAGTGTAGTTTGCTCATCGCCAAAATCATCTGTTATAGGGAAACCCGAATCACTTTTGTATGCAGTGAGCAAACACTCAGGTTCTCCGTCATCTGTGATAATTTTTACTTTGCACTGAGATTGTGCTACTACGATATTGGTCGATAACAAAAATATCATACCAATTAAATAAATTAAATGTTTCATACGGCTTAAAATTTTATTATTGTCTATATTTTATTTTTTTTAGTTAATAACTATCATTGTCAGCGACAAAGATACAAATATTTTAGTTATACACAATTTTTTTTTGAAGTTTTTTTGATTTTTTAGTAAATATTTTTTCTTAATCTATCTCAAAACCTATATATTTCTACTTCCCGCAATAATAAAATATATTTTGATTTATTTTTGATGTGTTTCTAAAAAATTAGTGTCCATAACTATTTTACTGATTATGGACACTATTTTACTGATGTGAGACACTAATTTAATAATGTCTCATATTATTTTAGTGAATGATATTACCAACAAAATAAAGACTTTAATTGAAATTGGAATTTATTGAAACAAAAAAGGGTTGTGAGCAAAAATACTCACAACCCTTATACTTAAATTTTTGTGGTCTTACAACCGAAAAATTATTTCACAGTCAAGAAAATTATTCTATAACTTTATTGAAATTTCCAGTAAGACTGAATTGCAAATTCTTTACATCATCTTTTTTTGCAATTCTAACCTCATAACATTTAACGTTTTTGATATCCGTTATATACGCCTTTTGAATTTTATAACCGGCATAATTGGTTTTAATGTAGTCGGTAATATCCGTTGGAAGGTATTCCATAGGTATTACATAATACATACCTGTTGAAGTTTGGGTAAATTTAACGATACAATCGTTGTCATTATCGTTTTTGTAGTTCGCAAAATAGGTAGTACTGTCTGCCATTTCCCAACGAACATCTTTCGCTGCTGCGTGATGCTTTACAAAATCTTTCAAATATCTTTCAGGAACATCTCTTTGGTCAATAGATTTGTAAGGAGACTTTTTTGACGTACCGCAAGAAACCATAACAAGGGCAACTGCCACTAAAATAACATATCTTTTCATTGTTTATAATTTTTTTTCGTTTTCTTTTTTTCCATAAATGGATTGCGTTTTCTAACAACCGACCTCAACGTAATAATATCATAGATTAGTATCGTTGGCAAAAGTACAACAATAGTTTGAAATAGAAAAATATTCTAAATAATATTTTTGAAAATATTTTTCAAATCCAAGATACCAAACAATGATAAAGCCGTTAAAACAATGACACAAATGATAATAATTTTAACGAAGCCATTGCCTTTTTTAAGCGCATAATGTGCTGCGATATAAGAACCTATAACATTACCAATGGAATGTATCAGCCCATAAACCCAATATTTTGCTTCTATATCCCCTCTTAAAAAAAACACTCCCATCGCAACTATTGTATATATAAACATCAATGTGTTTTTTGCCGCCGTTGTCTGCAACAAATCATATCCCAAAACACTGCCGACAACCGCTATCAACAAAAATCCCGTACCCGTCTGCACAAATCCTCCATAAAAACCGGTAATCAAAAACAAAGGAAATGTTATAAGATATGTCTTGATGTTAAATTCTCTTGGTGCTGTTTGTTTTGCTTTATTATCCACAACAAGAAATATAACCATAAGCAGCAAAACTATTGCAAAACAAATATCAAATACTTTCTCATCAATATTGACAGCCACCAAACTACCGACAAAAGTACCTATGATTATAGGCAATGAATACAAAAAAATATGTTTATAATTGATTATATGTTTTCGATAAAACATTGCACTTGCAAAGCCATTTTGAATAAGCACCCCTACTCTGTTTATCGCATTTGTTGTCTGTGCAGGAATACCAAGAGCAAGATAAAGGGCAATGGATATTGTAGTTCCGCCGGCAGATAATGTGTTAATAAAACCTACGACCACCCCTGAAATAATCAATATTGCTATTAAAGTCAAAGTCATATTCTTATTTTGGTTTCAACAAAAAATTGTTTCGATAGATGTTATACGCAATTTTTTTATTAAGGTTAGAAATAAAAAATAGCACCACGAGAATGTGGTGCTACCCAAAAATAAATTAATTATGAAACGAAATCAAAAAGATTTGCTATTTTTTACAATGTTATGTTTATTTTTTATTTTGTTTTCTTGTTTCTGTCAATTTCTTTGCCACCGTCTTTACTTCCGCATACATTTGCTTTCGAGCTTTTATCACAAGGACCTTCTGTCATCATCTTTCGCATAAATACTTTCTCCAAAGCGTGCAGTTTCAATATCTTTTGCAATGGTATAATTGATTTGTATTCATTTATATATCGTTCTTCTATTTCGCTTAACTGTCGTCCTGTCGCACAATGCACATCCAACAATTTCAACAGCACCGCATCTGAAAGTGTATCGTTTCCACATTTATCGAATTGGCGTGGAGACATACCTGTCAAGTCATAAAAAGTTTTTGCTTCTCTCAAATGGCAATCCAAAATCTCTTTGTCGTATCGTTTATACACCGTCCAAAATTTCTGCATCTGATTTGCATCGAAATTCAACTCCTTTTGCAGAAATTCATACTTACATTGCATCATTTTATCATGTACCGCTTCCCATTCAGCCTCATCTAACTGGGCAAATGTCGGCATTGTCAAACAACACATCAAAAATAATATGAACACTCTCATTATTCTCATTTTTTATTCCTACTATATTTCAATTTTTATCACTTTTCGTTTTATCGGTCTCTAACACCAATTTTATAACGTCAGCCATTATTTTTTTATTGTACGAAATAATTATAGACTAATTCGTAATTATCTTCATTAAGATAGTTCTGCAAGCAATCCAATTCTTCTTCCGTAAAACGTGTTGTGTTTGCCTGCGATTGTTTAGGGCTTGTAGTTTTATGGCTTGCTTTTACGATGTTTTCCTCAGTAACGACAGGTTTTTCTGCTTGGGCTATAATTTCTTCTGTCGATTCGGCAGTAAAAGCATTCGCGTTTTTCAAAGTATCTTTCAACATTTGCACTTTTTGTTCAGCCAAAACAATATCTTTTGAACTATCTTGCAATGAATATATACCTGCACTGACAACAACTGCAATACCGACAAGACAACAAGACAAGTTGCGAACCCATCTTATCGCCTGTCTTTTGTGATACTTTCTTATTACCCTATCTTCAATACTATTAAAATAATTGTCGGGTAATGTATCATTTGTTTTTAATATGTCGTTCTTATCTATATTCATTATATTTTTAATTTCATCTCTAATTTGCTCGTCCTACTTCTCCGCTTCCTCGCCCTCTCTTTCCCAAACTATCTTAACACCTCCTCAAACACTCTTTCCGACTTCTCAACTTTTTAACGTCTCTTATCTTTCCAGCCCCTCAATTTATTGGACAAGAAAAAAGATTAAAAGTTTAATTCGTATGATGCTAAAATTTCTTTTATTTTTTTCTCTGCTATGTGATACGATGTTTTTAAGGCGCTTTCGGTTGTTTGCATTATCTGTTCCATTTCTTTGAACGGAACATTATCGTAATACCTCATCACAAAGACCGCACGTTGTTTGTCAGGCAATGTGGCTATGGCTTTTCCCATAAGTCTTTTGATTGTTTCGCTATCGATATTTGAATTGTGAGCTAACTTTTCTTCCGTAAGCAATTCCAATCCTACCGAAGCAAGAGATTTTTGTGCTGCTTTGGAGTTTAGAAAATTTATTGTCTCGTTATGTGCTATTCTATAAATCCAAGTGGTCAAGGAACTATCGCCTTTGAACGACGATATATTACGAAAAACTTTTATATACACTTCTTGCAACAAATCGTCGGCATCTTCATGCGAAAAAACCATACGACGTATCTGCCAATATAGACGTTCTTTTGTTGAGCAGACAAGTTCTCTAAAACCCTGCTCTTTGGTTTTGCGATTTTTTATCAAACTAAGTATCCTTGCATCGTCCATAGTCGGCAAATGTTCTTTCAATTTGCAAATAATTTAATCCACCCATGTTGCAACAAGTCCCGAACAACTGTCTTGCTCTGCACCCGTAACTTCTTTCAAACAATTTATCTCTTTTCTCATTCTACGCAAGCCCAAAAAAGCAAATATCAAGGCTTCTTTATATTCTATTATCTCGTTATCGGGCACAATTATCTTGTAATCGGTCTTTGACTTTATGGCATTTAATATATAATTGTTATAAGCCCCTCCTCCTGTTACAAAAGTATCTCCCACTATCTGTTTTGCAATTTGAGTGGCTATATGTTCGCTATATGTTGCTATCTTATCTTCTACGCTCATATCATATTTATCTATTATCGGCAGCACATCGCTTTTAACAAATTCTTTTGCCAATGAATGTTTTTTATTATTTATATAATAAGGTATGGAATTTAATTTATTCAACAAATCTTTGTTTATTGTATTCGCTTTTGCTATTTCTCCATTTTTGTCATAATCCAAACCTATCCTTTCACACAATAGATTCAAAACGATATTGGACGGACATATATCAAAAGCGATACGTTTATTGTCCTTGTCATACGAAATATTTGAAAAACCGCCGATATTCAAACAACAAGGATACTGACCGAACAACAGTTTATCCCCAATCGGCACCAACGGAGCGCCTTGACCTCCCAAAGCCACATCAAGAGAACGAAAATCGCCTATTGTTGTTATGTGCGTCTGCGAGGCAATAGCGTTAATATCTCCTATTTGCAAAGTAAAACCTTTGCTTGGCTGATGAAAGATTGTTTGACCGTGAGAAGCTATAAAATCAACAGTTAGATTGTTTTCATCTAAAAATTTTCGAGCCTGCTTTCCGAAAAAATGGCCTAAATACATAGAAAAATGCACAAGTTGTTCTCCGCTCATAGTCTCACAGTCTATTATTGCTTGACGTAATTCGGGTGTATAGCCAATGGTTGAAGTTTTAATTATGCGATAATCTATATTATTATTCGCATCTTCCGAAATAGAAAACTCCACCGCCGCCATATCCAATCCGTCAAGAGAAGTACCTGACATCATTCCAAGTATTTTATATAACATTTTTCGTTTTATTGGTGTTTAATATTAATTTTCTAATTAGGGTGACTAATTTTTTAGTGTCTCACACTAATTTTCTCTTATCACATAATTTTACAACGCATCTTGCAATATCTCCATTTTGGTAGCCCTTGAACCTTTTATAAGTATCAAAGAGTTATTTATATCCAGTTTTAACAAAAACTCTTTTGCCTCCAACGCAGTTGAAAACCAAACGCAGTTTTTCCCATTTGCAAATTCCTTGTACTCTTCTCCGACAAAAACAGCCTGAGTAAGGTTCATATTTTTTATAATTCTCGATATAGCCTCGTGTTCGCTTTGACTGACAACACCCAATTCCTTCATAGAACCTATAAAAACCCTTTTATCCTTGTAACCGCTTATCTTATCAAACGCTTCCAATGCAAAACGACAAGAAGACGGATTGGCGTTATAGCAATCCAATATCAAAGTGTTTTTATCGGTCTTTTTGACTTGCGAACGATTGTTGGTGGGAATGTAACTCTCAATAGCATGTTTTATTTTATTAATATCAATTCCGAATGATAAGCCGACAGTAACCGCTGCCAAGATATTATAACAATTATATGTGCCGACAAGATGAGAACAAATCTTTTCGCCGCATACTTCAATGCTTGCAAAAGTTTTATCGGCATTAATAATATTGCCTTGTGTGTCGGCAGAGTTTTTCAATGAGTATGTAACAGAATTTTCAGGCTTATGGTTCAACAGGTTTTCGTCATCGATATTGACAAAAGCCTTGCCGTTATTCTGTTCAATGTATCTAAACAATTCTGTCTTGGTTTTGATAACTCCTTCAAACGAACCGAAACCCTCAATGTGGGCAGTACCGATATTTGTCAAGATTGCAATATTAGGATTGGCTATGCGACATAATTCGTCTATATCTCCGATATGCGATGCTCCCATTTCGATTATCGCTATTTGGCAATCCTTTTTCAAGGATAACAAGGTCAAAGGCACACCAATCTGATTATTCAAATTACCTGCCGTTGCACCGACTTTGTATGTAGAAGAAAGAACTTCATACATAAGTTCCTTTGTAGTAGTCTTGCCGTTAGTTCCGCTAATACCGATAAAAGGAATGTCAAAAGTGTCTCTATAATATCGGGCAAACTTCTGCAAAAAAAACAAAGAGTCTTCGACAAGCAAAGTCTTATCGTTTATATAATAGTCTTTGTTGTCGATAACCACCAAACTCGCACCGTTTTCCAAAGCACTCTTGGCAAAAATATTTCCATCGGTATGCTCGCCTTTCAGTGCCACGAAAATCGTTCCTTGTTTAACTTTGCGAGAGTCTATCGTAACATCATAACTCTGACAAAAGACATTAAAAACTTCCGACAACAATTCGTTGGTTATTTTCCTAACTTGTGCAATATGTTCCATAATTTTTCCGAAGAATTTTCCCACGAGAATGCTTTGTTCCGTTCAATGCCTTTTGCTATCAGGCTTTGACAAAAATCCGCATCCTCATATATTTTTATCATACCGTTTGTTATTTCTTCCACACTATACGGATTGACTTTCAATGCAGCATCGCCTGCCACTTCGTCCAATGCTGTGGTGTTCGATGTAAGCACCGGAGTTTGTGTTGCAAATGCTTCCACGACCGGAATACCGAATCCCTCAAACAACGACGGAAATACCAATCCCAATGACGCACTGGCGATGTATGACACCTCTCTTGCGTCCAATCGTCCGGTGAAAACAACATCGTCTTTGTACTGCATATCATTGTAAGTATCCTCTATCTCGCCTTGCCACCACTTCTTATTACCCACAACAACCAATTTCACATCACTATTTGTCCTTCTTTTGAACTCATCATAAGCCAAGAACAGATTAACCAAGTTTTTCCTTTTGTGGATAGCACCTACAAAATAAAAATAATCTTTTCCAAAAGTATATTGGGCTTTCGTCCTTTGATTTATTTCTTTACTTTGTGGCGAGAATATGCTGTTAGCCGCATTATAAACAACATCTATTTTACTTTCATCAATAGAAAAATTCTCCACTATATCTTTCTTGCTGTAATTACTTACTGTAATTATTCTGTCGCTCCTTTGTGCGTTAAGCGGAAAGTACCGCATAAAATACTTTTGGTGCGAATTGCTTCCTATGTACTTATCGTTATGAAAGAAATTTATATCGTGGATTGTGCAAACTATCGGAAGATTTTTCACTTTGGGAATATAATTCTCGGGCGAGAAGAAAACATCTATCTTGTACCATTTAACGTATATGGGCAACAGATAATCGAAATACAATTTCCAAAGTAACGGATGTCGTGTCGGACAAGGAATAACCACCGGCACTACATTTTTTGCAAAAACGAAACTTTCGTCAAATTTCCTATCGAAAAACAATACAAAAGTATCTTCGGAATGATTTTTTGTCATTCTTTGCAAAATCTGTTGGGTAAAATAGCCTATCCCCTCCAACTTTCCTTTCAACAACAACCGTGCATTTACTCCTATTATCAAGTCTTATAAGTTTTTTAAGTTATTTGATTTTGCCCGCAAAAATTTTTCTTTTTGTATCAAAAGAAAAATTTTGCGGTAAGTTCCCTTGATTTTCAAGTCGCAAAGTTATAAAATTTTTTCTAATTATTATTCGCTCCTGTCGTATTATCATTGAAAGTTATTAAATGTATTGCCGCAAAAGGGTTATTTGTAAAAAACAAATCCATAAAACATAACGAAAAAATAATATCGCAAATTAAAAAATTAGTGTTAAACATTAGCGAAATAGTGTTAAACATCAGCGAACGGATGTTTAACACTATTTTTATGAATACCGATAAGAATTTTTTGAATAATACCCAGCCAAAATTTTCTTCAAGAGTTCTTTGAAAATCACGTTCATTTAAGATTTCATTCAAAAAGTCTTTTGCTTTGGTTTTTATTTTGTACTTTTGCCAAAGTAATTTTTTAACGACAAAAACACAATGAAGAAATTTTTCGTTACAAATTTAATATTTCTTCTTACACTGAACATTCTCATAAAATCTTTTTGGATTTTGGGTATAGACCGAGGTGTTCAGAATACTTTGTCGTCGGGAGATTACGGCATATACTACGCTCTTTTGAACTTTACTTATTTGTTCAATATCATTTTGGATTTAGGTATAACGCAATTCAATAATCGCACAATCGCACAAAATCCTATTCTTCTAAGGAAATATTTTGCTAAAATCTTGCCTTTGAAACTTGTTTTGGCAGGAGTGTATTGTGTCGTGCTGTTCGGCGTTGCATTTATCATAAGTTACGATAGCTTTTCGTTTTTCCTGCTCAAATGGTTGTGTGTTTTCCAAATTTTAACCTCACTTCTGACTTATCTTAGGAGTAATATCTCGGCCTTATTGCTATTCAAAACGGATAGTTTCCTTAGCATATTGGACAAGAGTCTGACGATAATTTTTTGCTGTTTGATGTTATACACGCCAATACTCAAAAACGGATTAAAAGTCGAATATTTCGTTTATGTTCAAGTGATAAGTATGTTTGTTTCCGTGCTAACAGCGTTGATTATATGCTTGGTGAAAACAAAATCGCTTGTAAAAAAAGAAACAAACAACAAAAACACATTTATAACTCTATCATGGGACACAAAGTTTATGCGTACCGTTTTGAAATTCGGCTTCCCTTATGCGTTGCTTACACTACTTATGGCGTTTTACAATCGAATGGATACGGTGATGATTGAGCGTTTATTGTCGGATGGGGATATACAAAGCGGGATATATGCTTCGGGATTTCGATTGGTGGATAGTGTAAATATGGTTGCATATTTGTTTTCGGTGATATTACTGCCGTTATTTGCAAGAATGATAAAGGAAAAACAAGATGTAAGCGAAATTGTCAAGGTTTCATTTCAAATTTTACTGCTTATTACCATCGGTTTTGCAGCTGTAAGCGTTACTTATTCCTTGCCTTTAATGGAACTATTATATAATAAACATATTGAAGAATCTTCAAGAGTGTATCAAGTGTTAAGTTTTTGTTTTATTCCGGTTAGTATGACTTATATTTTCGGAACACTGCTAACGGCAAACGGGTCGCTCAAAAAACTGAACATTGTGGCACTATGCGGAATGATTATAAACATCGGCGTCAATTTACTATTAATACCTAAATTCAAAGCCGTAGGCAGTGCTTATTCTGCACTGACGGCTCAAAGCATAACGGCAATTCTTCAAATAATCATTGCATTAAAGATGTTTAATATTAAGGTCGGCAAGATATATGTACTAAAAATTTTGTGTTTTATTACTTCTGTCATCATTTCTACCTTATTGATAGAAAAATTAAGTATTGTGTGGCACGTCAGATTGGTATTGTCTTTAATGGCATACGTACTTTTGAGTTTTGTTTGTAGAATATTTTCCGTTAGTGAAATGAAAACATATATAGGAACACTGATAGACAAAAAATAATTGAACGAAGTTTTTTTCTTTACAATAAAGATAACATTGAATAGTAAAATATATTAAATACGATATCGTTAAAATCCTATGACTTCTAAGCAAAAATATATAGAATATTGCAACAATAACGTAGTTACATTGTTTATGCAGCCGTGGTACTTGGATATTGTTTATAATGGTAATTGGAATGTGATGGTGTATGAAAACGATGCACATTTGCCACTTGCCTTTATACCTTATTATATATATAGGCAAAATTTCTTCAAATCCATTCGACCTATGAATTTCATTCCTTATCAAGGAGTGGTGATTAATAAGGAATATTACAACGAACATATTTTGGCTTCAAACTCTTTGCATCGCTTATATAGTTTTGAAAACTCCGCTGCCGAGTGTTTTGCTTCGCAGATAGATAAGATAAAACCGAGTGCCTGTTTTCTTAATTTTTCGCCGGAATTCTTTTGTGCGACACCATTTATTCAACATGGCTTTTCGGCAAATGTAAAATATACATATCGTTTGGATTTGACAAAAGAATATTTCAATGGATTTTCTTCTGCAATGCGAAAAAAACTACGTAAAGCCGAAAAAGAATTATCCGTTACAAATGATGACTTTGACTTAAAAGAGATTTTCCAAATCTTATGTTCCACATACAACAAACAACACGAGAAAATTTCTTACACTTTTGACAGATTTCAACACTTGGTTACTTCGGCTATAAACAGAAAACAAGGCAAAATGTTTGTATGTAAGGACAGCGAAAACAATATCGCTGCCGCTTTGTTCATTGTTTGGGACGATAGCACTGCATACTCTCTTATCGGTGGGAGTAACTACGAAAATAATCACCGAGATGCCGGTGCTCTTCTCCAATACCAGAGCATTGATTACTCACAAAAAATCGGCTTAAAGACGTACGATTTTGAAGGCTCTATGCTTAAAGGTGTTGAAAGTTTCTTTCAACATTTCGGGGCGACAAGAACGCCTTACATTTCCTTGAATAAATATTATTCAAAGATATATCAATATTTACGAAACTTAAAACACTGATTTTTCTTCACAAATTATTATAAACTATAAACGAAATATGAATATCAAATTAATAGTTATCGGCAAGACTGTTAAAGGCTTTATTGACGAAGGAGTCAATGAATATTTTTCGAGGCTAAAACACTATATAAATTTTTCTATCGAGGTTATAAATGATGTAAAAAACGTAAAGAATTTAAGCAGCAGTCAACTAAAAGAATTGGAGGGTGAGTGTTTGTTAAACTTTTTGGAGAAAAATCAATTGACGGCAAAAAATTCTTCACTTGTCATTCTTTTGGACGAACACGGAAAAGAGATGAAAAGTACAGTCTTTGCAGAATATTTACAGAAACAAATGAATTTGGGATTAAAGAATTTGGTGTTTGTCGTAGGTGGTGCTTTCGGTTTTAGCGATAATATTAAAGATAAATTCAAAGACAAAATTTCTATTTCTCAAATGACTTTTTCGCATCAAATGATCAGATTGCTTTTTACTGAACAATTGTACAGAGCATTCACTATTATAAAGAATGAGCCATATCACAATGAATAAAATCCATTTATTTTTTCAAAATTTAAGTCTTTTACTGTAATATTATCACAAATTTTACTAAATTTGCACGTTGAATTAAAAACAATGTGTTTGTATGAATAAGAATCTTGACCCGAACAGCGGACATCTTTCTTCTCAAGAAAGAGATTACGAGAAGGCTCTCCGTCCTCTCGGTTTCGATGATTTCGCAGGTCAAGAACAGATAAAAGAAAACCTAAACGTATTCGTACAAGCAGCCAAGAACAGAGGCGAGGCATTGGATCACGTGCTTTTGCATGGCCCTCCGGGATTAGGGAAAACCACTCTTTCATACATCATTGCAAATGAATTAGGCGTAAATGTTAAAATGACTTCGGGACCTGTGTTGGATAAACCGGGAGAACTTGCCGGAATACTGACAAATTTAGAGCCTAATGACGTATTGTTTATTGATGAAATACATCGCTTGACGCCTATCGTGGAAGAATATTTATATTCTGCAATGGAGGATTACAAGATAGATATTTTAATAGAGAGTGGCCCAAATGCCAAGAGTGTCGAGATAGGTCTAAACCCATTTACTTTGATTGGTGCAACGACGAGAAGCGGTTTATTGACCGCTCCTTTGCGCAGCAGATTCGGAATAACATGTAGATTGCAGTATTACAACCATCAGACACTTTGCGGAATAGTCAAACGTTCGTGCAGAATATTGCAAACACCGATAGACAACGATGCTGCATTGGAGATTGCGGGACGTTCAAGAGGAACTCCACGTATTGCCAACCTATTACTCAGACGTGTAAGGGATTTTGCCCAAATAAAGGGAGAAGGTATCATAACACTTCAAATTGCAAAAATGGCATTAAAGGCATTGAACGTAGATGCCAACGGCTTGGACGAAATGGATAATAGGATTTTGAACATTATCATAGATAAATTCAAAGGAGGTCCTGTCGGACTTGGAACTATTGCCACTGCTGTCGGAGAAGATGCCGGAACAATAGAAGAAGTATATGAACCGTTTTTGATTCAAGAAGGGTTTATTATGAGAACATCGCGAGGCAGGGAAGTAACTTCTCTTGCGTATAAACATTTGGGTAAAGATTTTTCTTCAAAGAAAGATAATCAAGGAGAACTATTTAAGGACTAAATGTTATTGGCTATTGAAATTTTAATTAATAAATATAACGTATTTAGCAATCATTAAAACGACAAATAGATTAATACGACAAAATATAAATATGAATTAAAACAAAAAAAGGCATAGAAATTAACTTACCTTTCAAACTTTAATTCATTATTAACAATGAGATAAATATACTATAATATGAAAAGAGCATTTGTTTTGGGATTATTGCTGACAATAGTGGGACTGTTAGGCGTTCGTTCGCAAACTCAGACAGTACTACTTGATGCTGAAAAACACAATCAGATTACATACATGTGTGATGGTGAATTTTACGACAACAGCAAGAATGGTAATTACGCTACAAACTTTGACTATTGGACTACTATATGCCCTGCACAAGCAAGCAGCCGTATCAAATTAGAGTTTGATATGTTTGAAGTACATCCTTCGGATACATTGATTGTTTATTATGGAAAATCTATTACAGATGAACGTGCGTTAAATCAAGATAACGAAAAAGATTATTTCCAAAACAATGATTTGGAAGGCAAATCCATATCTGCCCCTATTACCGATACATCGGGTTGTTTGACGATACGTTTTAGAAGTAATAAATTTGAAGTTGCCAAAGGGTGGAAAGCAAGAACGTCTTGCGAGGCTGTTTGTCAAGATGTGTATGTTGCGTTAGCCCCAACTTTCACTAAATACGACAGCAATGGAAATCAAAGCACTCGTCCTGTAAGAGACGGTATTGACTTTGACACATTAGAGGTTAAAGATCCAAACTTAGGATTTGATATTACAAAAACAGATGAACAAGGCAACGTTTCTTATTACAGGATTGATACTGTAAAATTCAAAGCAATCGATATTTGTGAGGGCGATAGTGTTGTTTTAACTGCTGCCCCCGACTTCCGCTATAACGACCAAGCCTATCACCAAACTCCGCAAAATTGTATATATATTTGGGGCTTTGGAGATAGCGACACAGGATATGATACAGTTTATTACAACCCTACAATAGGTCATAAATGGACAAAAGTCAGTGGTTATGATTTAAGACTGTATATTACTGATACTTCTCACGGCGGTTGTGTAGGTAAAAACTCTTTGAGTGGTAGAGTACGTATTGCCCAAAACCCTATAAAAATGGAAAACAACATCGCTGATATGTGTTCGGGCGATAAACAGCCTATCAATGTTGATTACTCCGGTACTTCAACAATTGTTTTGGATTCTTTTCACGTAAATCAAGCAGAAAGAGAATATTTTGACACTCGTAAATTCATTCCTGACGGAGGTTCTGCCTCTGGCGGTAATGCTTCTTACGAATCTTCCATAACATTTTCTTCCTTTTCTGCCGGTGCATCAATATCACAGGGCAGAGAAATAGCCGATGTTTGTATCAATATGGAACACTCCTCTATCGGCGACATAGGTATAGAGTTACGTTGTCCTGACAACAAATCCGTTACCCTTAAATACAACGACAAATATAAATCTGGAAAGAAAAGATATTTTATGGGTGTTCCTCTCGGATCCGTTTCAAACGCTTTTATGGATCCTACTACTGCCGACAATACAAATATCTTGGATACTAATAAAAACAAGGCTGGCGAATGTTGGCAGTATTGTTGGTCAAATACATATTTAACCAATGCACAAGGTGTTTTGAGTGGCAGAATACCTAACATCGTTCGTAACTATACTGTTCCTATTACAGGAGTTCCTTTGGTAAATAACATAATAGACTCAACCCACTTCTGGGGTACGAAAGATACAATCACAGTTACTACATTCGTCCCAGCGGATACCATACATATTTACGAAAACTCCGTAATCAAATCAAAAGGTAAAGATACTATTTTTGCAGCAGACGGAAACTTTACGGCATACAATACAAACGGTCAAAGCATAACAATCCAAAATGGCGACACCTACGCATCCACTTCAACCGGTAGAGAATTTATATACACAGAATCAACTCAAACAAATGTATATGAACAAGGCGTTCAAATGACACAATATATGCCTATCGTAGATAATGGCGGAGTTTATCCTCCTAATTATGGCGATACGGTGGAATATCACGTATTTGAACTTACAACTTATTTGGACGGTACAGCCACAACATTGGGCTACGGTTCAACATTCCAAATTGATATAGTCGGCGGTAATATTTCTGCAACTATTGACGGATTTAGTTCTCCTGTTGATTCCATCAAATTAGTACGAAGCGATAGAAAAGAATTTCGTCCTTTCAAAAATGATACTTATTACGCTCATTACAACGATTATGTTCGCACGGTTTCTTATTCATACGATTGGGATTCCATTGCTTCAAGCGGTGATACCTCACAGTTTTTACAAACGCCAAAGCAAGGTGTTACAGGAAACACTGCTTTCAACTGGTCTTCTACTACACAAACGCAAGCATATACCGATGCAACCACTGTTGATTTGAGCGGATTTGACAAACTTATAGGTTGTCCTTTGAACGGAACATGGACAATCAGAATAACGGATAATATGAAAGACGATAACGGTTGGATTTGTGGCTGGTGGATAGATATTGACCTATCTCCTGCAACAGATTGGACTTATTCAGTACCTATCGACACCGTTATTTGGGGCGGTCCGTTTATCACACAATCAAAAGCCACAAGTGCAGTAGTTGCACCTCCTGTAGCACAATCAGGTGTATTTACATATAATGTACAAGTCATAGACGATTTCGGTTGTTCTTGGCCTGCGAAGACACAGGTCTCTGTTGTGGAAACTCCTATCGTTAAATTAGGTCCGGACAAGCAAATTTGCGAAGGCGAACAAGTTACATTGAATGCAGGCAATCCAGGGGCAGCACGTTACGATTGGGAACCAACAGGTGAGACTACACAAACAATAACATTCACTCCGCAAGACAATGAGTTCGGTACGAAAACTTTCGTAGCAATGGTAACCAACAACAATGGAAAACTATATTGCTATGGTAAAGACACAATAAAAGTTAATGTTCATCCTGCTGCCGCTGCTTCATTCTCTTCGGTAAAATTCCCAATGGAGGGTTGCGAACCTTACACCGTTGAATTGTTATCTGCTTCCTCCGAAGCAAAAACTTACGAATGGACTGTCGGAGACCTTAAATCCAATGAGGAGAACCCAACCTTTACACTACCCGCCGGAACTTATGATTTAAACCTTAAAGTAAAAAGCCAGTATGGTTGTAGCGATGAACTTCATATTGACAATGCGATAAGCGTGTTCCCATCACTAACTGCCGATTTTGCTTGGAAGCCGGAAAATCCATATTCTTCCGATCCAAGTGCATATATGGTAAATTTGACAGAGCCTCGTGTGGATAGCGTCAATCAATTTGTTTGGACGTTCCAAACAAATAAAAACAACACAATGGACGTTGAAAATGTGGTTGGTTTTGAACCTTATTACACTTGGGTTGCACAAGAAAACGAAAACGTTGCCGGCGAATACACCATAACCCTTGACGCATTTTCTTACAACACTGCACCGAGCGGAAAAACGTATGAGTGCCACGACACCATTTCTAAGGTTATCACTATCATTAACGACAATATCATCTTCCCTACCGTGATTACTCCTAACGGAGACGGCATCAACGATATATTTGAAATTCATAACCTAATCACTGGTCAGGCTTACCCTGATAACGAATTGGCAATCTACAACCGTTATGGCAAGAGGATATACTTTGTTCAAGATTTGCGTTCTGCCGATCAGTTTTGGGACCCTGCCAAAACCAAATCGCCTACGGGTACTTATTTCTACCACTTCGTTGCAAAAGGACCTATCAAGAACGTAGAGTTTAACGGCACAGTCGAAGTTTTGGACAGCGACTATTAAACCTTTGTCGCTATCAAAAAAAGGGGTGGCAAGGTAATTGAACAACATTTTGATACATCAAGACAAATCCGATAGGTTACTATCGGATTTGTTGTTTTATGCAATCAAAAAAGCAATATCCTTATAAATTTTACCAATATTTGAAATCAAAAAATCACTATCTCACATTAATAAATTAGTTTCATTGATTAATAAATTAATCTCTCACATTATTTTTCTGATGTCTCTAATCATTTTTTCGATATGATTGCAGCCAAATTTCTTTTCTTGTCTATGAAAAATAATCATTACAAAAAATTATCGCGATTCATTATTAAACATTTGATATATAAGTCTCAAATACTTTATTTCAACCAAAAACACAATAACTAATATTAAAGAAAGAGCGTATTTATTAAAGATTTTCATGTAAAATATTGCCATATTGAAATAATGTTGTACTTTTGCAACACGAATTGTGGACAGATTTGAATTGATTGCAACCACTATAAAAGAATGCTAAAACAAGTTATCTTTGCTTTAAGATTCGTTTATTTGAAGTAAATTTTTCAATTCTTATTCATTTCCACTGGATTTTATAATTAATAACTATTAAAAAACAGTAAAAGAAATGTCAAGATTTATCACATCGGAATCAGTGTCAGAAGGACACCCGGACAAAATTGCCGATCAAATTTCAGACGCATTATTAGATGAATTTCTAAGAAATGACCCAGACTCTCGGGTTGCTTGCGAAACATTGGTAACTACAGGTATGGTTATTTTAAGCGGTGAAGTCAAAAGCGAGAGTTATGTAGATGTTCAAACCGTTGCTCGCGATGTTATAAGAAGAATAGGCTACACAAAAGGAGAATATCAATTCTCTGCCGATTCTTGCGGAGTGCTTTCGTCAATTCACGAGCAAAGCCCTGATATTAGTCAAGGCGTTGATAGAGAAAAGCCTGAGGAACAAGGGGCAGGCGACCAAGGAATGATGTTTGGTTATGCAAGCAAAGACACTGAGGACTATATGCCTTTGCCATTGGTGTTGGCTCATCAGATTGTATATGAACTTGCACAAATAAGAAAAGAAGGAATATTGATGCCATACTTGCGTCCCGATTCAAAAGCACAGGTTACAGTGGAATACGATGACAACAATATTCCTATTGCTCTAAACACCATAGTTATTTCAACCCAACATGACGAAGATGTATCTTTGAAACAGATTGAAAAAGATATGCGACTTATATTACTTCCTCGTATTGCGAGCAAGCAACGTAAGAAAGAAATAAAAGAAATGTTTGCAAAGGAATTTCGTTTGCTTGTCAATCCTACGGGTAAATTTGTCATAGGAGGACCTCATGGAGATACGGGACTTACGGGCAGAAAAATTATTGTGGATACTTACGGAGGCAAAGGTTCTCACGGTGGAGGAGCATTTAGCGGTAAAGACCCAAGCAAAGTAGATAGAAGTGCAGCGTATGCTATGCGACACATGGCAAAGAATATGGTTGCCGCAGGTATTTGCGATGAAGTATCGGTTCAAGTGGCTTATGCCATAGGTGTTGCAGAACCTGTGGGCTTATATGTAGATACTTTCGGTACTAATCACACTAAGATGAGCGAAGGTGAAATTGCTAAAAAATTATTGGAGATATTCGATTTGCGACCATACGCAATCATCAACAGATTCGGACTAAAAAATCCTATTTACTTTCCTACCGCTGCCTACGGTCATTTCGGAAGAACTCCTTACACCAAAGAAATTGAAGTTATGGAAAACGGCAAAAAGGTTTGCAAGAAAGTAGATTTCTATCCTTGGGAAAAATTGGATTATGTCGATACTTTGAAAAAGGAATTTAATATCTATCAAACGGAATTTAAGTTGTAATCAATTTTTGTTACAAAATATCACACCAAACGGTAATTTCAGAGTGAAAAACAATGATATTACCGTTTTTTTCGTACCTTTGCAGAGTTTTAATTCACATATAACAACAAAGTAATGAAGAAAATATCTTTTTTTGTATTAAGTGCTTTTGTTTTTATCAGTCTTAACGCACAAAACTATATGGCAGATTTCACAAAAGCCTTACGTGATAATGACACGACGGGACAAAAAGAAATCCTTGACCTTTGGGAGAAAAGCAATGACAGAAGTGCCGATTATTACATAGCCAATTTCAATTATTTTTTCGCCAAAGCCGATGCGAACTCCTCATCAATGCAACTTAGCACCGAAAAACCGACAAGCGGCAAGTATCTTACAATTTATGACAGCACAACAAATGTAACAGGATATTTAACTCCCGGCGATATTGATAGAGAATTGTTCAACAAAAGCATTTCCTACATCAACGAGGGTATTAAAAAATATCCCTAACGCTTGGATTTGCGTTTTGGAAAGATTTATGCGCTATATAATGCCTTGGATTGGGACGATTTTACGACTGAAATAATCAAAACTATCGATTATTCTTACATCATTGACAACAAATGGATTTATCCAAACGAAAATGCAGACAAAGATTTCTTTTTACAAACCATATACGGATATGTTGAATATTTGTATGAGGCTCTTGATTTTGAGCAAGACAGCGTACAATTCTCCTTGCAAACAAAAAGAATGAGGAATATATCCGAAGCAATTTTGAAATACTATCCCGATAATGTTGAAGCATTGAATTTTTTAGGTGTCAGTTATTTCTTCGGCTCGGATTATACAAAAGCGTTGGAGATTTTCTTAAAAGCCGAAAAAATCAACCCCAAAGACGCCATTGTTTTGTTTAATATCGCTAATATCTACTCAAAACAAGGCGACAAAATCAAAGCCCGCCAATATTATGAGAATATTATAAACAATTGCGACGAGCAAGCAAAAGAAGAAGCCACTCAACTGTTAAAGGAATTGTAATCCCACGTTTCTAAAACCTATTGCGACAAAGCCTTTGTTTGTATAAATTTCAAATAAAGGCTTTGTCGCAATTTATTTTTCACATTTTTATGCTTGCGTTCTACTTTTCTTTTCTTTCATATATACTTGCCACGAATTAAGAAGATTTTGCCACAAAGAGTATGCTGCCGAGAAAATCACCGACAACGGATTGGATATATAGGTATGTGCCATCCAAACGCCCAAACCTGTATTCTTTTGCGAAAGACCTTGCGTAACCGAAATAGGACTACCAAGTTTTGTTCCTATTACCCTGCCTATCGCAAATTGGAATATACACATAACAAACGATGCAACGAACATTGAAACAATATCCATAGTGTTTTCCTTACCTGCATTGACTATCGTATAGGTTGTATTTGCGAAAATAACAATAAGCAATATAGACCAAAAAATCAATGATGTCCAATTGTATTTTGCTACTTTCAATGCCGTTTTTGGTCTTAATCTTTTCAACAAAACCGCAGCAATAAACGGTACAATCAACAAAGGAAACACTTTTTTCATTATCTCCAACACCGAAACAAAATACGAAAAATCATTTTGCGGTTCAACATACGACAATACCAACGGAGCAAGCAACGAAATAAGCATATTATCCAATATGATATGAACAATGCTTACCTCTTTGTTTCCTCCCAAAATTATCACTATTGAAGACGACGACGCTGCCGCAGGAGCAATTATACATAACAATACTCCCTTTGCCACAATGGGAGAAAACAACCATGAGGCTATAAAATAAAACACAAACACAAGAATAACATGTGTCAAAAGCATAATAAAATTTACCTTCGTCAGTCTTAGCCGTCTAAAATCCAATGCACAATACGCCAAGAAGAACATTATGCTTACCGTTATAGGCACAATGAACACAAGTGTGTGCAACCATTGAAAACCGACAATACCCAACAACATCGCTATCGGCAATATCAAACTTTTATTCTTTTTTAGCCACATTTTCGCATAAATTCCGTCTTTCCAATCTATTTTCCTAAATCTTGTTGTACCAAAACATTTTTTCGTATCGTTTCGCCACAACACTCAAATCAATATTTATTTTTTCAAAATCCACAATCAAATTTTGTCAATCACTATCGAAGTTTTTATTTTGTGATATGAGAAAAATAATGTTTAATACTAATTTTTTAATGTTTAACACTATTTTGCTAATGTTTAACACTAATTTTCTAATATCTGAAACTATTTTAGCGATAAGACTTAACGTTTTTCTCTTATCATTTATTAATTTTCTACTACCTCTAAAAAATTTTCTTGTCTTTTATTTCTTTCTTCCGAAATCGGCAGGTATTTCGCCCCAATGGTCAGTGTTCCATTTAATAATTTGTGTTGTGTATGTGTTTTCTTGCAACCATTTTTCAGCACGTTGAATGTAATCAAACAAATCAGCCGTCTTGGGCGTTAAAGCAAGTTTTGTTTTACACTTCTTTTGCATTACCCATTTGATTGCATTAACGCTGTCCGTGTATAAAGGTTGTGGCAAATTATGCCGTTTCAAATACGAAAGCCCATGAACAATACCCAAAAACTCTCCTATGTTGTTCGTTCCGTATGGGTGCTTGTAATAAAAGATTTGCTTGCCGTTCAAAATATAGACCCCACGATATTCCATAATACCCGGATTACCACTACACGCTGCATCTACGCACAAAGAATCCAATATCGGCAATTGATTTCGTAGTAATTCCTTGCCATTATTTGATGCCATTACCTTTTGTTGCGAGAAAGTGTAAATACTGCCTTTATTAGTGTTGGGATTTTTTTTTCGTAAATTAGTAAAATGAGAAGGATTTGTCGTCTCGTCGTAATACGATACTCTGTTAAAACCGCTTTCAAAGGCAGCAATAGCCTGCTGGAAAGTCTCAAAAGACTTGTAGCGTGCATCGGCGAAACCTTCTACACTCGCCTTGCAATCTGCCCAATTATCGAACACACCCGTCTTTCTTCCGGACCATACAACATAGTATTTTTGAGTCTTTACCATTTTGTTTATTCTATGCTTTATACTTTTGGTTCAATATATATTTGAAATGAATTAAGTATTCAGAACAATCGCTTTTTTCAAACACTTTATATTAACGTATAAGGGTTACGTCGCCTCCCGTCAAAAAAGTTTTACCACCGAGACATTTTATCTCTAACTTATAATAATAAACTCCGCTTGGGCAATCATTGTTATGATATTTACCGTCCCAACCGTCTTCCATACTTGTAGAATAAAAAACTCTCTCCCCCCAACGGTCGTAAATAGCCCACTCCATTTTATCAATGTATTCACCACTTATTCTCAACACATCGTTTTTGCCGTCATTATTAGGCGAAAAGACATTAGGTATGAAAATATTAGGCTTACCGCAATTGACATATTCGACCTCAACTGAAACGGTATCGCTTTTAGTACAACCTTTGTTGTCGGTAATAATCACTTGATAGGTTGTTGTCTCGTATATAGTAGCACCTGTTACTGCATTAAAAGGATTATCCAAGTAAGTTGAAGGAGACCACGAATAATACATATCATCTATCTCGGTTGAAGACAAAACTATCCTCTCGCCGTCATAAACTTTCGATTTATCGACCCAAGCATCGAAATCTATAAATTTATCGTCGTATGTTACCTCAACACTTGCCGAGGCAGGACAGCCGTTAGCATCTTTCAAATTCAAAGTATATTCCCCCGAACAAACATCAGTCAAATCCGAAGTCGTCTGTCCATTGCTCCAAGTGTAAGTATATGGTAAAACTCCGTTTGATGCTAGCGAAATTATCTTTGCAGAACAACCGTCAAGACAATTATTCTTTGTTGCCGTTAAACTTAAATTTATTTCATAATCGTTGGCAACCGAAAAAGTTTTTTTACTTATGCAACCGGCGTTATCGGTAACAGTTATTGTATAATCACCGCTACAAAGATTTGTAAGGTCTTCTTCGGTCTTGCCATTGCTCCAAACGAATGTGTATGGTGCATCGCCGCCACTTACATCAATATCTATTTGTCCGTTGCAAGACTGCTCACAATGGGAATTACTAACCACTGCGTCAATATTAATAAAAATCGACGAAGAAATCTCAAACTCTATCAATGAAGAGCAACTATCTTCATCGCTATACACCAAAACGCTATACGTTCCCACACTTAGATTTCCTATTGAGTCAGTATCGGAATTTGTTATCCCATTTCCCGACCATTTGTAATGGATATTGTTTTTATCACTTGACACTATAACTTTTGCACTACCGTCATCATTGCTTTGACAACCCACATTATAAGAATGCAATTCACAGACAATACCTCCAAAATTCAAATAAATGCTGTCTATTCCATAACAACCATTTTCCGAATACTTGATATATAAATATTTTTGCCCAAAATTATTAATTTTAACGCTATCGTGTATTACAGGAACTATATCGGTAAAATTTCTGTCCCAAGATGCGGTAAGAGTTCTATTCAACGTATTTTCTATTTCATATATGTACGGAATAGAACAATAGTTTAGAGTATCTGGTATTTCACTTTCCAATTCTTCTATATCTACAAATCTATAAAATGTATCCTGGCACGAATTGGCTTTTACTATCAACGTAAATAATGTTGGTGCAGTAACCGTTGCATAAGGGTTTATAACGCTTGCATCTGAGAGCAAATTGGCAGGCTTCCATTCAAAATAAACCTCTTCATTAGGGTTCAAAGACAAACTATCTATGCCGATATTTACACTCTTACCCATGCAAACCGTTATTGTATCCAAATAATGATGAGTATTATCCAAAATCAAGATTTTCCTTTTTATCGTATCCGTTTCCTTACAACCGTTATTCATATTTGCAACCAATGTAATGGTGTATTCTCCTGCCTGAGTGTAAGTATGAGTAGGATTTTTTTGACTACTTTTTGCTCCGTCGCCAAAGTCCCAAAGGAAAGTTTCGCCACGAGAATTGTTAGTAAAAGCCACTTCACTTTCTTTACACATAACAGTTGGACAAGTAAAGTCTGCCACCGCAAAATCATTATGTATCGAAAACTTCGTTGCGGACATATTGCAATTCATAGAATTATTAGTTGAAGAAAAAACATCCTCAGTTGTAGGCATTCCCTGCGAACCGCCACAAGAAGCACATATGGTAAGATATAAATTACCATATCTGTCAAAACGCGATGTTCCCCCATCGACGTGGTCGTTACCATAAGCGGTATTATCGCTATACTCTCCAAAAAACGTAGCATAGTCCAACTGAGAAGCATCTATCGAAAGAGACATTATATAGAAGTCCATACCGTCAGTTAAAGACGAAAAAGCATCGGATGTAGTCTCCAAATTCTGCGTTCCAAACGAAGTGTAACCAAAAGCATTCTTTCGGTATTTGAATATTCTACCCCAACCTGCACAGTATATTCTATCGCAAATATCAACAGCAAAGCCCGAAGGCGATATATTTATTATGCCGTCTCCCGAACCGAAAACAGTGGAAAAACATAGTGAATCCAATTCCTTAGAAAACTTTGCCACCATTTGCCCTGAATTAGGTATGGAATAAAGAGCATTATGTATCAACGTGCTACCTGTCGCTTTTGTCTGTCCGAATATGTAAGGGAAATTGTCTTTATCCAATCGTACAAAGAATGCCTGATCATAATATTGCGAACCGAACAACGTGGAATAATCCAAATAATCCCCATAAGGCGACAACGCACAAACAAAAGCATCACTATTACCCCCGTTGTAGGATGTGTTATAAGCGTTATTTGAAGTAGGAAAATCCTGCGATGTTGTACCCCCGCAAACATACGCCCTGTTATCATCAGACAAATCTATCGAATAAGCGGCATCGTCTTTCGTTCCGCCGATATATGTTGAATAAATCATTTGCGACAGACTCTTGTCCATTTTGAAAACAACGGCATCTTGACTACCCGATAATGAGGTTTTGTAGGCATTGTTAGTAGTAGGAAAATCATCGGAGAACGTACAAGTGGCTATATATACATTGTTGTCGTGGTCAATAACGACTTCTCCCCTTGCACAATCGCCGAAATTGGCATATAGCGAGTCATTGCCGTCATACAAAGTCTTCGCAGTCGATGAATAATAGTTTTTGAAATTAAATCCATCGTTATTGCTTCCGCCGACAAAGGTTGAAGCCAAAAGGTCTGTGCCGTCCGAACTCAATGTTGAAACAAAAATATCTATACCATTCGGAAAAACCAACGATTGTTCATAATTCAAACCCTCTCCCCCGTTAAACGTTTTTTGAAAGGCGTTGTACGTAGTTGGAAAATCGCCGCTACCGGTTGTTCCAAAGATAATAACATCATCGCTATTATTTACAATCATCGAATGAGGCATCTCGCAAAACTCTCCACCTAAATAAGTAGAAAATATAAGGTTTTGACCAAGCGAATCAAACTTGGTAATAACGCAATCCCAATTATCGGAATAACTCGTATCGTAAGAACCTTCAACAATAGGGTATTGAACTCCATAGACAATGCCACCGCTAATCATATATCCGTTTTTATCGTAGCAAGCTGTCATTCCCCAATTGTCGGAATGCGAACCCGAATAAGTACAAAACACTAATGATGGATCAATAATTAAATCTTTTTTTCGGTCGTACTCTCCTATAACGTATGATACCAAAAAGCCTTCCTCCGTTCTTTGTATTCTAAAATCACTTTCAATTTTGTCTATTCTTTCTCCACTTTTCTGATAAACAAATAACTCATTTTCTTCAATAACTCCGTTGTTTGTTTCAATAACAAGTCGATTGCCTTTTTTGGTTACATTAATCACGCCACTGTATAGTGTAACTATTTTTCTAATGTCCCCATTCGTATGAACTATATAAGAATGCTTAGGAAATCCGCCCTGTGAAGAAATCTCCCAATCCACATTGTCATAAATGTTTTTGTAGGTAATAACTTCGTAAGAAGGAACTTTGCTTTTCCATTTGCTTTTATCCTTAGACAGAAAATAATTGGAATAACCTTGACATATATTTTCAGAGACAATATCACACTTATTGGCATTGTAAGGTTGTATCGAAAAAATAGTATATCTCTCCCTGCTATTGGTTTTGGTAATATCGCCATGAGGATGATAGTAATGATTATTGCTATCAAAGACAATAATATTTATTTTGTTATCAAGAGCATAAACTTTGCCTTGTTTAAAAGACGTTTTATACTTAATCGCACTATCCCATTGCCCATTGTTTTTCTCATAGCGAAGATTACTTTGACCATATATAGTCAAAGTAAAAATTATAAGCATAATATAAATTACATATCTTTTCAACATTATCTTTTCACTTAATAATCATAAATACCTTGCCACTTCTGTTTCATATCGCTTCGTATCTCGTTTTCCTTTCTATTATTGCCCGGGTCGTAAAATATTTTCCCTTGCAATTGGTCAGGTAAAAATTGTTGCTGAACGAAATTGCCTTCATAGTTATGGGCATATTTGTAATTATCTCCATATCCCAATTCTTTCATTAGTTTTGTCGGAGCATTGCGAATATGCAAAGGCACTGGCAAATCACCGCTGCTTTTCACTTCACCGAGTGCTGAATCTATCGCCATATACGAAGCGTTTGATTTCTTTGAAGTCGCCAAATATATTGCCGTCTGCGAAAGAATTATTCTACATTCGGGATAACCAATCTTATTAACCGCATCAAAACAAGTATTAGCCAAAAGCAACGCATTAGGATTGGCATTACCTATATCTTCACTTGCAAGAATAAGCATTCGCCTTGCGATAAACAACGGGTCTTCGCCACTATCTATCATACGAGCCAACCAATATACAGCCGCATTCGGGTCGCTACCTCTTATACTCTTTATAAAGGCGGATATTATATCGTAATGATTTTCGCCTTTCTTGTCGTACATTGATAGATTTTGTTGGATAATGGTTGCAACCAAATTATTAGTCAGTTCAAAATCTCCGCTACATTGAGAACATATAACCTCAATTGCATTAAGTAATTTTCTTGCATCACCTCCCGAAATACGCATCAAGGCTTCTGTTTCTTTTATCTCAATATGCCGTTCTTCCGTGTCTCCAATATATTTTTGGGCTTTATTGATTAAAATCATCAAATCATCTTTTTCCAAATGCCTTAATACAAACACTTGACACCTGCTAAGCAATGGAGAAATGACTTCAAAAGAAGGGTTTTCGGTTGTTGCTCCTATAAGAGTTATAACACCTCTTTCAACTGCACCAAGTAAAGAATCTTGCTGAGATTTATTAAACCGATGAATTTCGTCTATAAACAAAATACAATTACCACCATGCTGTTTTGCTTTATCCAATACGTCGCGAACATCTTTAACTCCCGAATTTATCGCACTTAAAGAATAAAAAGGCATCACAAGAGTATTTGCAATAATATTCGCAAGCGTTGTTTTTCCAACGCCCGGAGGTCCCCACAAAATCATTGAAGGAATATTGCCTCTGTCTATTGCATTCCTTAATATAGCACCTTTGGAAACCAAATGCTTTTGTCCTATATAATCATCTAAACTCTGCGGTCTTAATATCTCGGCTAATGGTATCATAATCGGCTTGTTTTTTCGTGAGGTCTCAAAAGAAAATTTATTTATATATCAAAAATATGGTATTGCGTTTTCCTATAACAAAATCCTCTCTATTTTTCCACTCTTTTATACTTAATGTTTTGATGCTTTGAGTTTCGCTTGTTATATCTGTTGCAATACAAAGCAAGGTTTCATTTTTCAAAACCTTTTTCATACAATCGAATAATTTGTCGTTTCGATATGGAGCTTCGATAAATATTTGCGTTTGATTTTCTCTATAAACCCTGTCTTCTATTTGTCTTAAACGTTTTTCTTTTTCAGCATCTTTTATTGGCAAATAGCCTAAGAATGCAAAATTCTGTCCATTGAAACCACTTGCCATTAAAGACATATAAATAGATGAAGGTCCTACCAATGGCACAACCCTAATGTTTTTTCTTTGTGCCAAAAGAACAACCTTACTACCCGGATCTGCCACACATGGCAGGCCTGCTTCTGACATCAAAAACACATCTTTGGTTTCTATCTGCTGCAAATAATTTTGCATCTCCATATCCGTAGTATGTTCGTTGAGTACAAAAAATTCCACATCATTGAAATCCTTATTGTAACCAATCTTACGAAGAAACCGCCGTGCCGTGCGAAGTTCCTCAACGATGAAACAACTGCACGAAAGTATCTTTTCGACATTCTTTTTTGGGATTACGTTTTCCCAATCACACTCTGCCAACAAAGTCGGAAATAAATACAAACAGCCCATTATTCTTCAATTTTTATTGTATTATACTTACGATGTTGCTTTTCTATATTATGCGTAAAAGCATAATAATAGTAATAAACCAAAAACAGCAGAATTAACATCAAATCCCCAATGGCAAACATACGATAGCCAAGAAAAAATATCGGTGTCAGAAATTGGAACACTTTTGCAAGAGTATAAAAGAATAATCCCAATTTATAACCTCTAAAAAGCAGATGACAGCCATACAATATCGCTAACCCTGACAAGAAACATATTAAATACATCATTCTATTGGCAGTAACAAAAAACAGAAGGTTTTCTTTATAAAAATAAAGGGTCTCGGGAAAAGAAGTTGAAGTGATAAATTCGGTAAGATGTGTTTTATAAAAAAGCATAGATCCGTTAAACAATGTAAAAAATAAACCAACCAATGCCGACACGACAACCATAAGACGAAAGAAAACACTTGTCTTTATTGACTTGTCGAATATTCGTATTATTGTTCGTTTTAATCTTAAATCCATATGAGTGATTAGTAAATTAGTATTAATGATTAGTTTTTTAATGTGAGTGATTAATAAATTGATGTGAGTGATTATTTTTTTGAAATCACTTCATTTGTTTTCAATAACAAATGAAGTGATTTTGAAGGTACCTTTCTTTCGTTTGAAATTATCTTACCTCAACTTCATCTGCGAAAGTATGGGCAGGATAACCTGCTCCCGAATGACCTTCGGGACAATTGCCGATAGAAACTCCAAGAATTTTCACATAACGAGCCTTTTGCTTACAATTTGCTCTGTAATTGACAACACTTGCATTGTCTTTCAGTCTCGTTTGTTCCACATTAGAAATTTGTTGCCAAGATTGTTTATCATTGGATACATACATCTTAACTTCCTTTGGTAAGAATATCCAACTGCCTTGTTCGTCCATAAAATTAATTCCTATGCTGTTAATCTCCGTAGGCTTTTCCAAATCCAAGACAACATTATAGTCTTTCCCGTAAGTACCAACCCAAGAATCATATGACTTCTTGTTACCGCAAATTCCGTCAGTCAAAGGATATTTTCCCGTACTTGAATATTGAGGATTAATATCCGACATTTCGTATTTCTTACCCGTTGCTTTGTTGATATGATAATCCGTCTTTAACAGTGGGGAGAATTTCTTGCCGTCCTTATACACAACAGCCTGCAATACGACATCGCTCTTGATAATAAACGGCTTTGTATATTTCTTGCTGTTCTCATTAGGAGTTGAACCATCAAGGGTGTAGTATATAGTACCGTTTCTAAGTTTTGAAGACAATGACAATTCGATTCCATTCTTCTTACTTTCGCTTTGAACACTTACCGCAAAATGAGACTTTGAATAGTTAAATCCAGCGTGTTCATAAATTTTCAACACATTATCCAAACGATTTACAAAGTCATCATAATCTCTTACTTCCTTTCTACTCCACGCTCTTTCACTCAAAGCAGCCAAGCGAGGCATATCGTTATATTCCAAAAGTGTGGTATTGTCTATGTATTCAGTCCAAGTACAAGCCTGCATACCCAAGATATGTTTGCTTTCTTCCTGAGTCAAAACATCTGAAACGGGATCAAAAGTGTAAGTCTTCTTCAAAGGAGTAAATCCTCCGAAACTTACAGGCTCAGAAGCAGCAATACCTTGATAGAAATTAAAATAAAGATATGCGCTTGCAGCCATAATGGCGTTGTTTCCTCTCTTAGCAGCATTTATCGCACCTTGTTCTCCTTGCCAAGACAATATTGTTGCACTTTGTCTAACACCCTTTTCCAAGATTTCGTCCCAACCGATTATTTTTCTACCATGCTTGTTTAGATAATCCTCAATACGAGTTGTGAAATAAGCCTGAATATCATTTTCGCTCTTAAAACCTTTTTCTTTTATTAAATTCTGACAATAATCGCACTCTTTCCAACGAACCGTCGGGCATTCGTCTCCACCTATATGTATATACTCCGAAGGGAATAGTGCCATAACTTCGTCCAACACGTCTTCCAAGAATTTGAAAGTCTCTTCCTTTGGGCAGAATACATCGTCCAAAACTCCCCAAGTCTTACAAACTTCTATAGGCACATTACGACAAGAAAATTCCGGGTAAGCAGCCAAAGCCGCTTGTGCATGTCCCGGAAGTTCTATCTCCGGTATAATGGTTATATGTCTTTTCTGAGCATATGCGACAATATCCTTGATTTGTTCTTGTGTATAGTAACCGCCATAACGAATGGTATCATAAATATGTTCGCTCTCGGGTCTGTCGGAATAATGACCTATCAAAGTACCGTTCCTATATGCTGCAATGGACTGTAACTTCGGATATTTTTTTATTTCGATTCTCCAACCCTGATCATCTGTCAAATGCCAATGGAATGTATTTAACTTATGAAAAGCCAACAAATCTATATATTTTTTAATATAATTGGCGTCCCAAAAATGGCGAGCACAATCCAAATGCTTACCTCTGTAAGAGAAACGTGGATAATCTTCTATTTTGCACGAAGGTATTTGTTTTACATAGCCTACCACAGGAACGAAATCTTCGTTATATTGATTCAAATAAAAGTCCTCGCCAATCAATTGCCATAAGGTTTGAAGTGCATAAAAGAACCCGGTTTCTTCGTTAACCTCAATGGTTATTCTTCTTGAATTAACATCAATTATATATCCCTCACTACCGAGATTTTTCATAGCGGTATTGATAAATATAATGCTACCGTCAAGATTTTGAGCCATTTTATCATCTTTACGCTGCACATCTTCTCTTTGAGGATAATACGCCTGCAAACTTTCATTGAATATCCTTGCAGTTTCGCAATTATCGGGAGCAAAGACTTTGGTTTTCTCTGCCGAGAACGTAAATGCCTGTGCATTTTTTCTTATATCCACTTTTGTTGGTTGCGGAATAATTTCTACGCTTTGCGCTTGCAACGTACAAAATGATGCAAGCAATAATACCTGTAATAATAATTTTCTTACACTCATAACGTTGTTTAATTTTAATAAGGCACAAAATTAAATATTTTTTCTCACTCTGCCAATTTTTCCAAGAAATTTAATGCCTTATGTATTTATACTTTATTCTTTTTCTCTTAACAATTCCTTTTCTTTATCAAAAGCATTGACAATCTTAGTTACAAGAGGATTTCTTACAATATCCTTATCATTAAGCATTATAACCGAAAGTCCTTTTATGTTTTTCAACAAATCAACCGTAGGCATCAATCCCGACGGTTGTTTATATGGTAAATCTACTTGTGTCGGGTCGCCAGTTATTATAAATTTCGACCAATTACCCATACGTGTCAAAAACATTTTCAATTGACTCTTTGTGGCGTTCTGTGCTTCGTCCAAAATAACAAATGAATTTTCCAATGTTCTACCTCTCATAAAAGCCAAGGGTGCTATTTCTATCGTATGATTTTCCATTAAGTAATCCAATTTGTTTTGAGAAAGCATATCCCTTAAAGCATCGTATAAAGGTTGTAAATATGGGTCTAATTTATCTTTTAATCCTCCGGGCAGAAATCCAAGATTTTCTCCTGCCTCAACAGCAGGACGAGTTAGAATGATACGTTTCACTCTTTTTTCTTTAAGATATTTTACAGCCAAAGCCACCGCTGTATAAGTCTTTCCCGAACCCGCCGGACCTATTGCAAAAACCATATCTTTTTTCTCTATCTCCTCAACCATTTTCTGTTGATTTTTGGTTCTCGCCTTAACACTCTGCCCATTGGCTCCATAAACCAATACTTCGGCATCGGACTCCTTTTCTATTTTTTCATCATTGTATGCAGCCATTATTAACTGCCCTGTAATGTTTGGTATTCGTTTGTAAATATCTTTTAATCTCGAAAAGAATGACAAGAATTGTTCGACATCCTTCTCTTCTCCTTTTACTTTCAAAGTATCACTGCGAACAGCTATTATAAGAGTATCGAACAAAGTCTCAATAAAAGAGAGATTTTTTTCATTAACTCCAAAAAATTCTCTTTGATCTACATCTTTAAGATTTATGTTTTTTTCTATCATTATATTTTATTTTGTCTTCAATATCTTAAATTCGGTTCTTCTGTTTTGTTTCCTACCTTCCTCTGTTGAATTGTCTGCGACAGGGTTTTGCATTCCGTAACCTTTGGCAATTATTCTGTTTTGAGCAACACCTTTACCAACTAACCATGCTTTAACGCTATTGGCTCTGTTTTGAGAAAGAGTTTTGTTGTAATCTTCTTTTCCAACGTTGTCGGTATAGCCCGAAATTTCTATAAACATCAGCGGATTGGTGTTTAACATCATTAAAATAGTGTTTAACTCTGCATTGCTCTCTTCCATTAATTCAAAAGAGTTTGTAGCAAAGAAAATATTTTTCAATATAACGCTGCTACCCTCTTTTATCGCTTTAAGTTCAATATCTTTATCCAAGTAATCTTTGCCCTCACTTGACTGCAATTCTTTGAGAGAAAAATTCTCCGAATAGAATAGATAACCATTACAAGTAACGCTCAAAGCATAGTCTTCGCCCTCAACCAAAGCCAGATTGTATGTATCGTTTTCTTTATCGGAGATAGTGGAAGTAACCAATCTGTTCGTACGCAAATTTTTTACTTGCAAAACACTTTCGTTTCCCCTTTTGTTATCATCATACAACACTTTACCCCGCATACAAATAACTTTTGTCGGCTGCAAACTCTTTTCCAATTCAAAAGCATACAAATCCATTTTGTTTGGTGTGTTCTCTCTTGCATAAATAGCGTACCTGCTATTGGCAGAAACAATAAGGCAACTTTCTTCTTTATCGGTATTGATAGGATAACCAATATTTACAGGTTCTTGAAACTTACCATCAATGATTTTAGAATAAAAAATATCCATTCCACCCATACCTATCAAAGAATCCGATGCAAAATAAAGAGTTGAATTGGAAGGGTGAATAAAAGGTGATATTTCGTTTCCCCCGGTATTAATAACTTTTCCACAATTCCTTGCCTTTGTCCAAGTATTGTCATCTTTAAGATACGAATACCATATATCGCTTTTTCCAAAACCTCCCTCTCGATTGGAAACAAAGAAAAGCGTTCTGCCGTCAGAGGCTATGCTCGGTTGAGAATCCCATGAAGAAGAATTTACATTGCTACCGAGATTTTCGGGTTCGCCCCACGTATTGCCAACTCTCTTGCTACGATAAATATCACATGAGCCAAAACCGTCCTTGGTGTTACATTTCGCAAAATACAAGTATCTGCCGTCGGGAGATATACTCGCCGCTCCTTCATTAGCATCGGTATTCAAGGGATAAGGCATTTTCTGTTTTTTATTCCATTCAAACGAAGATGAATATGCATCTTTCTTAGTCGCAAAATAGAAATCTTCTTTATCGTCCGTCCTTTGAGTGAAATATAATTGGTTATCCAAAGTAAGAGTAGGCAAATACTGATATTCTTTATCGTTGATATTTTCGCCAAGATTATAAGGAGCAAATGCTTTGGGATTTCGCATTTGGGTTTCTATAAAATCAATACACGCAATATTGTATTTGCAATCCTCAACCTTTGATTTGTATCGTGGTTTTGTGGCATTATCAATATAGTATTGGAAATTGCGTTTGGCATTGGTATAATCCTTTGCATTTTTTTGCATAATACCCAAACGATAATAAGCATTCAAATCATAGTCTTTATCTATCGCAATTCCTTTTATGTAATTCGCAGCGGATTTTTCATAATCCTTGTTATTATAGTATATCTCCGCCAAAAATATGTATAATGGTGCATAATCGTTATAAGTATGTGTTGCTTTTTCCAATATATCCACCGCTTTTTTCTCATCATTCTGCTCTACCAATTTAATTGCTTTTTCTATAACTTTATCAGCCTTTGAATTTTGTGCAGACAACGAAAATACGATAGCAACGCATACCAATATGAATACCGATACTTTTTTCATAGCACTTGAAATCCGTTTTCTTTATTTGTTTGCAAAGGTAATATATTTACACAAAAAGAAAAACACTTTGGCAAACATTTTTACAAATATTGCCAAAGTGCCAAAAAGATGAAAATAATTAATCCTATTTCAACTTAGCAACCGCTTCTTTTATCCTGCGAATTGCTTCTATAATATTTTCATCACTTGTTGCATAAGACATACGGAAACATTCAGCACTGCCAAAAGCATCACCACCCACAGCAGCAACATGTCCTTCCTCCAACAAATACATAGCAAAGTCTGTGGAATTGTTTATAACGCGTTTGCCGTCTGTTTTGCCGAAGTAATAAGAACATTTAGGGAATAAATAGAAAGCACCCTTAGGGTCATTAACCTCAAAGCCCGGAATTTCCTTGCAAAGTTTAACAATCAAATTTTTTCTTCTCTCAAAGGCTTTTCTCATTTCCTCTACACAATCTTGACTTGCGTTGTAAGCCTCTACGGCTGCGATTTGAGAAACGCTGCAAGGACCACTTGTGTATTGACCTTGAAGTTTATTGCAAGCCTTAGCGATTTCGATAGGAGCAGCAATGTAACCAATTCTCCAACCTGTCATTGCGTATGCTTTACTTACGCCATTAACAATTATGCAACGCTCTTTCATTCCCTCGCAAGAAGCCAAAGAAGCATGTTCTCCCGTATAATTGATATGTTCGTAAATTTCATCGCAAATAACATATACGTTCTGATACTTTCTCAACACTTCTGCCAAGCCTTCCATTTCCTTTTGAGTATATACACTACCCGTAGGATTACAAGGTGAGCAAAGGATAAGCATTTTTGTTTTATCCGTTATCGTTGCTTCCAATTGCTCAGGAGTTATCTTAAAATCTGCTTCGATTTTAGCCTCAACGAATACAGGAGTACCGTCAGCCATTAGCACCATTTGCGGATAAGAAACCCAATAAGGAGCAGGAATAATCACCTCATCGCCATTTGAAACCAAAGCCATAATAGCGTTGCAAACACTTTGTTTTGCTCCGTTTGAAACTATAATTTGGTCTGTTGTGTATTCCAAATTGTTTTCGTTTTTAAGTTTATTGACAATGGCTTTTCTTAATTCCGGATAACCGGGTACAGGAGAATAGCGAGTGTAGTTATCATCAACAGCTTTTTTTGCTGCTGCTTTGATATGGTCTGGTGTATTGAAATCCGGCTCACCAACACTCATATTAATGATGTCAATTCCTTGTGCTTTAAGTTCCGAACTTCTTTGACTCATTGCCAATGTTGCAGATGGAGACAGACGTTTAACTCTGTCGGATAAAATAATACTCATATCGTTTTAGTTTTTTATGATTAATAATAAATTAACTATTTTGAAGCGTTAGGTATCTTTAACGACTCCAAAACTTCGGCAAAGTTACAAATTATTTTCAAAATACTTAATTTTCACAATAAAAATTTTGCTTATTTCATTTCACATTTTCCAAATATGATGTGAATTTTCCAATAGCACAATTCTTCAAATATGATATTCAAATCTTTACATTTTTATTATGCAACAAAAAATTATCTCCTTTCAACCGTCTTTTATTATAAGTTTTTAGATTTGTTATTCGCCTACACACAAAACAAATTATAATTCTCCGCTTGTTATAGTGGCTTTTTACATAAATCTTTTCACTTGCAAACAATTTTTATTTACACCATAGGTTTTGATAACGAGTAATAAATATTTCGCTATTGCAATAACTTGACTGCATATAAGCGTTCAATATAACGAAGTTACAAAAGCAAAAAATATAATCACTTTTTGCGATATTAGTGTTAAACACTAATCAAATAATGTTTAACACTATTTCACCAATGTTAAACAAAAAATATCGGCTGTCTTTAACGGACAACCGATATTCAGTTTTTTGTGTTTTTTTAAGAAAGAATTATTTTTTGACGATAATTTTTTCTTTAATACGTGCGCTTTTACCGGAAAGAGCTCTTAGGTAATAGATTCTTGCACGACGAACAACACCATGTTTATTAACTACGATGTGGTCAATAAATGGACTGTTCATTGGAAATATTCTTTCAACTCCGACACCGTTAGATATTTTTCTTACAGTGAATGTATTGTTTGCCTGATTTTTATGTCCTTTAATCTGGATAACTATACCTTGGAATTGTTGGATACGCTCTTTGTTTCCTTCACGTATTTTGTAAGCTACGGTAATAGTGTCGCCTGACTTAAACTGAGGAAATTCCTTTACAGGAGACTGACTTTCTACAAATTTCATTAAATCTTCCATGATTCTTTTCTCTCTCTTTTTAGGTTACACTACTATTTTTTAACTGTTTTAACTATTGCAGTGAAAATTTCCGGGTGATTCATAGCGAAGTCAGCCAAAACTTTACGATTTAATTCGATATTGTTTTTGTGCAACAAGCCCATGAAAACAGAATAAGATATTTCGTTTTGACGGCAAGCCGCATTGATACGGTTAATCCACAAAGCACGAAATTCTCTTTTCTTTACTTTACGGTCTCTAAACGCATAAGTCTGACCTTTTTCCCATTTGTTTTTTGCAACGGTCCAAACGTTTTTACCTCTACCCCAATAACCTTTTGTACGGTTAAGGATTTTTTTTCTACGCTGTCTTGAAGCAACAGCATTTACACTTCTTGGCATTTTTTAATTTGTTTTGTTTTTCATATCAGCGGCAAAAAATTTTTCTGCACTTAATACTGATACAATGGTTAATACTTTTGTTTTACCTTTTTGTGCTTTTGGTTGGTACTATCTTCCCAACATTTCGTTCAACACCTTAGCATCAGCACTTGATACTGTTGTGTAAGCACAAAATGCTCTTTTTCTCTTATTTGTTTTCTTTGTCAAAATGTGAGAATGATAAGCATGTCTTCTTTTCAATTTACCTGACGCAGTTACTGTAAATCTTTTCTTTACAGATGCTCTGGTTTTTGTTTTTGGCATTTTAATGTCCTCTTTTTTTGTGTTAATAAATCTATTTACCTATATATAAAAACGTTTCAACAACGTTGATATATCATATTTATTGTAATAAAACGCAATTTTATTTATTTTTTCTTAACCGGAGTAATAATCATAAGCATTTTCTTTCCCTCCAAACGAGGCATTTGCTCAGGCTTTCCGTATTCCAACAATGCTTCGGCAAATTTCAAGAGTTTTTGTTCGCCGTGTTCTTTATAAACTATTGTTCTACCCTTAAAGAATACATCTACCTTAACTTTATTACCTTCCGACAAGAAACGAATTGCATGTTTCAACTTAAATTCAAAATCGTGATCATCTGTTTGCGGTCCAAGTCTTATCTCTTTAACCAACATCTTTGAAGACTTAGCCTTTCGCTCTTTATCTTTCTTTTTTTGTTCGTAAAGAAACTTTTGGTAATTCATAACTTTGCATACAGGCGGATTGACATTTGGCGAAATCATTACCAAATCCATTCCCTGCTCATTAGCAAAAGCCAACGCTTCTTTAATACTACAAATTTTAGGTTCAAAACCCTCGCCGACAACTCTAACTATCGGCTCTTTAATGTACTCGTTTATCAAGTGAGGCATCTCTTTTTTCACCGGACCTCTACCACGAGATTGATTTGTTGTTTCTATAACTTATCCTCCTTATTAATTTAGTTTATAATTATTCTCTTATTCCAATTCTTTACTAACTGCTTCTTGTACCAATTTAGCAAAGTCTTCTATTTTCATAGTACCTATATCACCTTTCAAATGCTCACGGACTGACACCATACCATCGGCTTCTTCCTTTTCTCCAACGATTAACATATAACGAACTTTCTTGATTTCGGCATCACGAATCTTTTTACCGGTCTTTTCGTTTCTATTGTCAATACTACCCCTAAGGTCTGCCATATTCAAAGCCTCTTGAACTTTCTTTGCATATTGTTCGTACTTTTCACTAATCGGCAATATGATATATTGGTCAGGAGTAAGCCACAATGGAAATTCTCCTGCCGTATGTTCCAACAAAACAGCCACAAATCTCTCCATTGAACCGAATGGTGCGCGGTGAATCATTACTGGACGATGTTTTTGGTTATCTGCTCCAATATATTCCAAATTGAAACGCTCAGGAAGGTTATAATCCACCTGTATTGTTCCCAATTGCCAACTTCTACCCAAAGCATCTTTAACCATAAAGTCTAACTTAGGACCATAAAAAGCAGCTTCGCCTGTTTCGGTAATAGTTTTAAGACCTTTTTCGGCAGCACTTTCAATAATGGCTCTTTCGGCTTTATCCCAAACTTCATCACTACCTATATATTTTTCCTTATTATTAGGGTCTCTTAACGAAATTTGAGCCGTAAATTCATTAAATTTAAGTGTCTTGAATATGTAAAGAACTATATCTATAACCTTACAAAACTCTTCTTTTATTTGGTCTTGCGTGCAGAATATGTGAGCATCGTCTTGCGTGAATGAACGAACACGTGTCAAACCATGTAACTCTCCACTCATCTCATAACGATAAACCGTACCAAATTCAGCAACACGATAAGGCAAATCCTTATATGATTTAGGGAACAAACGATAAATTTCGCAGTGATGAGGACAGTTCATCGGCTTCAACATATACTCTTCTCCCTCTTGTGGAGTATGTATAGGTTGGAATGAATCCTTGCCATATTTCTGGAAGTGTCCTGACGTCTTATATAGATTAACGTTACCTATATGCGGAGTCATTACTTGAACATATCCATATTGTTTTTGAACCTTTGCCAAGAAATTCTCCAATCTTTTTCTCAATTCCGTTCCCTTAGGCAACCACAAAGGCAAGCCTTGTCCGACGTTCTGAGAAAAAGCGAACAACTCCATTTCCTTACCTAATTTTCTATGGTCTCTCTTCTTTGCTTCTTCCAACATAAGAAGATATTCGTCCAATTCTTTTTTCTTAGGGAAAGATATTGCATACAAACGAGTCAATTGTTTGTTATGCTCATCGCCTCTCCAATATGCACCGGCCAATGATGTTATCTTAAAAGCCTTAATTGTAGAAAAATCCATTAAGTGAGGACCACGACACAAATCCGTAAAATCGCCACTTTCATAGAAAGTTATCTTACCATCTTCTAAATCTTTGATAAGTTCAACTTTATATGTCTCGTTTCTTTTGCTAAAATAATCCAAAGCGTCTTGTTTTGAAACTTCTTTACGAACAAGTTTTACACCTTGCTTTACTATTTCAGCCATTTTCTTTTCAATCTTCGGAAAATCTTCTTCTCTTAAAACATCTTCGCCGAAATCTATATCATAATAGAAACCTCTTTCTATGGCAGGACCTATACCAAACTTTGCATTCGGATATAAAGCCTGAACAGCAGCAGCCAACAAATGGGCTGAGGAGTGCCAAAATGTATGCTTTCCGTCTTCGTCATTCCAAGTGTTTAGTTTCAAATTACAGTCAGCAGTAAGCGGAGTCAATAAGTCTTTAATTTCCCCGTCAATAGTTGCAGACAACACATTTCTTGCCAATCCTTCGCTTATCGATTTAGCAACATCCAATGCATTAACGCCTTCATTGTACTGTTTTACACTTCCGTCCGGTAAAGTTACATTTATCATTGTCGTATTCGTATCTTAAAATTCTTTTATAATAACAGGCTCTTTATGAGTCTTGTTCAAAACAGTTTGCAAAAATACAATTTTTTTCATTACAACAATAAATATTCTTAGTTTTTTTTCAATTTTTTATTTTTTCAATATTTTTTACCGTATTTTTTTCAAAAATGATTTTGCAGTTTTCTCTTTTTTTCATACTTTTGCAAAAATTAATTCACAAACCTTTAATAATTTGTCTTATGAACAAGGAAATAATCGTAGGTATAGATTTCTCAAACACATCTTTAACAGCTTTGCGTCTTGCTGTCGATATAGCAAATCGTACCAATTCATCTATTCTTATGCTTTGGGTTAAGACTGCTGAAAAAGACCCTATGGAAGCAGAAGCAATATTGAAAGACTTATGCAAATCTTTTGCATCAGCTCTTAACGGCAAAGAAATTCAATACAAAGTTGCCGAAGGTAAAAAAGTCCATTCAACAATAAACAAAATCGTCAAAGAACGAAAGTCCTATTTGCTTGTAATAGGCGCTAACGGTAACAGTGGTTTCGACGAAAGATTTGCAGGTGCCAACGCCTTCAAAACTTTGAACGATTGCCCAATACCTGTATTGCTGTTAAGAGAGAATTTCAATTTCTGCAAACCTTTGAAAAACATTATTCTTCCTATCGATTCCACGCCCGACACTCGTCAAAAAGTGCCTTGGACAATGGAATTTGCAAGAATGTTCCCTAATTCGTGCATAAGAGTTTTGGGATTGCAGTCCTACGCTGGTAAAACCATAAGAGAGGAAGTAGAAAAATATATCACAAGTATAGACACCCTTCTTACTCAGAAAGGATTAAATCACACGATAGAGATTAGAGATTCCGACAATTCAACTCTTACCACTTTGGATTATGCAAAAGAAGTTGATGCCGATTTAATTGTAATTATGACCGAGCAAGAAAAAACATTAAGCAATCTATTTTTCCTTGGCCCGTATGCACAACAGATGATTAATCTATCCCCTTATCCTGTTTTGACTATTGCCCCGAAAGACATCAATGGTGCGAGCAGATAAGATAGTGTTTTCCATAGAATGAATAGAGTAATTAAAATATTAATCTCACTGATTATTTTGCTAACGTTAAACACCAATAAAACGGTTTGCGCACAAGTGGAAGTCATTGCCGACGGCAGGTTGCAGACCATACTTGAAAAACATGTGCAGTATAACCGAATGGCAAAAACAATCAAAGGTTTCAGAATAAAAGTTGCAACATTTACCGAAGAAGGTGCAAAGACAAAAGCGTTTTCTTTGAAAAACGATTTAATGGAGATATTCCCCGACCAAAGAACATACGTTATATTTGACGAACCTTATTTTATCGTAAAGATTGGCGACTATCCTTCGCGTTTAGATGCCTACGCAACACTTATGCAAATCAAACCTCAGATAAAAACCGCTCTTATTATTCAAGATTATATCAACACTCCGACAATCAACGAGGACGAACTTTCAGTCCCCGAATATTTTGAAGAGGAATTGGAAGATGATTAATCATATATTTACATCAACAAAATTTTTACAGACAATAAATAAAAAACAATAATATCATGGACATTAAAAGTTATATAGTAGAAAATAAAGACAGATTTTTGGACGAGTTGTTCTCATTAATCCGTATTCCGTCCATATCTTCTCAAAACGAACACAAAGAAGATATGGTTAAATGTGCCAATCGTTGGAAAGAATTGATTCTTCAAGCAGGTGCAGACAAATGCGAGGTTATGCCAACCGAAGGAAATCCTGTCGTTTATGCCGAGCGCATAATAGATGCAAAATTTCCCACAGTTTTGGTGTATGGCCACTATGACGTTATGCCTACCGACCCTATCGACGAATGGAAAACAAAACCTTTTGAACCTGTAATCAAAGACGACATTATCTGGGCTCGCGGTGCAGACGACGACAAAGGACAATCCTTTATGCAAGCCAAAGCCTTTGAGTATTTGAACAAAACAAATCAATTGAAATGTAACGTCAAATTTATGCTTGAAGGCGAGGAAGAGATTGGTTCTCCAAGTCTTTACGGTTTTTGTGAAAAGAACAAAGAACTTTTGAAAGCCGATGTCATACTTGTTTCCGACACTTCTATGATTGGAGCGGATGTTCCGTCCATAACGGCAGGCTTGCGTGGTCTTGGCTATATTGAAGTCAAAGTTACGGGACCTAAGGCGGATTTACATTCGGGTATATACGGAGGAGCTGTTGCCAACCCTATCAATATATTGTGTCGTATCATTTCCAAACTTCAAGACGAGGCTACCAACAAATGCACCGTTACCGATTTTTACAAAGAAGTTATCAACTTATCCCAAGAAGAGAGAGATTTAATGGCAAAAGCACCGTTCAGTGAGAAAGATTATCTTGAAGTAACAGGCTCACCTGCTTTGTTTGGCGAAGAGGGATTTTCGACAATAGAGCGTACGGGAATACGTCCTTCTTTTGATGTCTGCGGCATTTGGGGAGGTTACACGGGAGAAGGTGCAAAGACTATTATACCGTCATCCGCTCATGCAAAAATATCTTTCCGTTTGGTTCCCGACCAAGATTTCAACGTAATAACCGAGCGTGTTGCCAAATACATCAAACAAATTGCTCCGTCTTGTATCAATGTGGAGGTTACGCCATTGCACGGAGGTTATGCATACGTTTCTCCATTGGATTTGCCTGCATACCAAGCAGCCGAAAAAGCATATATGCGTACATACGGAAAACAGCCAATACCCACAAGAAGCGGCGGAAGTATTCCAATCGTTGCAGGTTTTGAAAGAATATTGGGAACCAAGTCAATACTTATGGGCTTCGGCTTATCGAGTGATGCGATACATTCACCGAACGAGAATTATCCTCTACGCCAATTTTTCAACGGCATAGAAACAATTTCTTATTTCTACGAAGAATACGCCGAATTAATGAAATAAGACGTACCTATATTTCTAAACACAAAATAACGGCAGTATATGTTAAGAATACTGCCGTTATTGTTTTCTTTACTTATATGTAAATTCCCGAAATTCACCTTATTAAAATAGTACGGCTTATCGTCTCACTGATGTGAGATAAAAATTTACTGATGTTTAACACTATTTCACTAATGTTTAACAGTAATTTGACGATTTCACCATAAAAGATAAGCGAGGGACAAAAACAACTTTTGAACGAAGTACCTGGTGTTAGTTCCTGTGATGTATTGACAGACGGAGTTAAGGCAGATTTCAAATCTTTGTCAAGTGCTAATAATATAATAAGTCAGGCAAGTAGAGCAATTAAAAAACAAGGTAGTAAATTAGTACTCTTTGAATTTACGACAAATAAGAACTATGAAATAATCCAAAATATAAAGATAATTTCAGAAAAAGGTATTAAAGGCAAATATTATTTTATAGACGAAAAACGCATATATTCATTCTAAAAAATCAACAGACCTACTTTATCAAGTAGGTCTGAGGTTGTCCGGGCCGCCCGAAGCGTAACGCAGACTAAATTGTTTTGCAAAATTACAACATATTTCCTATATCTACAAAAAAGTGAATAATTTTTGAATAAAAAAAACTAAAAAAACGCACTTTTCAACTTAAAAAATAAAAGAAGTGAATAAACGCTGCTTCCGTTATAGTTGCGTTACTGCCTGGGTTGTGAATTGCTCTAAAATTAGTATCTTTGCAAAAGCAAAAACAACCAACATTGCTGTATCACAACACATGATGAATGTTTTTGAACTGACAAATTTTTGGGACGGAAAAAACAGAATAACAGACTAAAAATGAAAAAATTTAGTAAATTGTTTTGTCAGATAAAAAAATTGTAGTACTTTTGCAAACGGAATGGAGAGGGGAACGGTTAAAAGTTCCCCTTATTTTGTAGCGTTTTTTAATATGATTGACAAGAAAGTAGTAGAAAGTATTGTAAATGAATGTCTGATTGACTCCGATTTGTTCTTGGTGGGCGTAAAAGTCAGCAAAAACAATGTAATTACAGTAACAATCGACGGCGATAACGGTGTGATTGTAGATGATTGCATTGAAATATCAAGAAAAATCAATACGGAATTGGACAGAGACAAAGAAGATTACGAACTGACTGTAACTTCTTTCGGCTTAGGTGAATACTTCACATTACCAAGACAATACAAGAAAAACCTATCACAACAAGTAGAAGTTGTCTTGAACGAAGGAGAAAAAGTCATTGGCGTTTTGGACGCAGTGAATGATGAAAGTATTGTTATCAAATATAAAGAGAAGAAACAAGAACATTCCACAGAAATAGCTTTCAGTGATATTAAGAAAACGAAAGTTGTAATCAGTTTTGGGAATAAATAACAAGAAAGAACATAATAAGTGATGGAGAAACTTAGTTTAGTAGATTCTTTTTCAGAGTTCAAAGAACTCAAAGGTATTGACACGGAGACTTTGATGCGTATATTGGAAGACGTTTTGAGAGGTCTTTTGACAAAGAAATTCGGAACAGATAAAAATTGTGATATAATAGTCAATCCCGACAAAGGAGATTTGGAAATATGGCGTTCAAGAACAATTGTCAATGATGATGAATTAACGGACGAGAATGCTCAAATCGCTTTATCGGAAGCAATAAAAGTTGAACCCGATTTTGAAGCCGGCGATGAGTTCGCAGAAGAACTTCACATACAAGATTTCGGTCGTAGAGATATTTTAGCAATCCGCCAAAATTTGATTGGCAAAATTCAGGAATATGAACGTGCAAGCGTTTATACCAAATACAAGGAAAAGGTAGGTCAGATTGTTGTTGCGGAAGTTTATCAAGTTTGGAAAAAAGAGTTATTGGCAAAAGATGAGGACGGTATAGAACTTACAATGCCTAAGACCGAACAAATACCAAGTGATTTCTTCCATAAAGGCGATACAGTCAAAGCCGTTGTTTTGAAAGTTGAGATGCGTAACGGAATACCGAGCATAATCATATCAAGAGTATCTCCTATCTTTTTGGAAAGATTGTTTGAGCAGGAAGTTCCCGAAATCTTTGACGGACTTATAACCATAAAGAACGCTGTACGTCAGCCGGGAGAAAGAGCTAAATTGGCTGTTGAGAGTTACGACGACAGAATAGACCCTGTCGGAGCGTGTGTGGGAATGAAAGGCAGCAGAATCCACTCTATAGTAAGAGAATTGAAAAACGAAAACATAGACGTTATCGCATATACACCCAATGCAGATTTGTATATTTCGCGTGCGTTGGCTCCTGCAAAAGTTATTTCGGTCAATGTCAATGAAGAGACAAAGAGAGCCGATGTGTTTATGAAATCAGACCAAGTGTCTTTGGCTATCGGCAAAGGCGGCTACAATATTAAATTGGCAGGAAAACTTACGGGATATGATATCGATGTTTATCGTGATACGGATATGAAATATGAAGATGACGTTGATTTGCAAGATTTCTCTGACGAAATTGATCAATGGATAATAGATACATTAAAGGGTATTGGTTGCGATACTGCAAAAGACGTATTGTCTATAAGTAAGGAAGATTTGGAATTGCGTACCGATTTGGAGACAGAGACAATAGACCATATCGTAGATGTATTGAAAGCCGAGTTTGATGACGAGTATCCGCAAGATGATAAAGACAGTCAAAAAGAAGAATAGTTGAGATAACTACAAAACGCAAGGAAAGTTTTTAATAGAGTATTAACCCAAACAAATAAATATAATGCCAGAAGGAAATAAGTCTATAAGATTACAAAAAGCCGCAAAAGAGTTCAATGTCGGCATCGCTACGATTGTGGAATTCCTTACAAAAAAAGGAAAGAAAGTGGATAATAATCCAAATGCAAAATTGGACGAGGAATCCTATGGACTTTTATCGGCAGAATTTCAAAGCGAGAAACAGAAAAAAGATATAGCAGACAATCTTCAAATCTCTATCAACAAGAAAAATGAGACCAAGGATATTGTCGCTCAATCTGCAAGTGAAGCTGCCGCTTATGAAAAACAAAACAATAGTGATGTGGTTGTAAAATCCACAACTATTGCTTTCAAAGCAAAGAAAGAAAACGCAATAGAGAGCGAACCTGTAAGAGTTAAAGAGTCTGAAAAAAAGCCTTTAATTCAAGAAAAAGAAACTAAGTCCATCAAAGTTGGGGAACAACAAATCAATATTTTGGGCAGAATAGATTTGTCTTCTTTCAATAGCAAGGTAAAACCGGATAAAAAGGAAAAGAAAGAGAAAACCGAAGAAAAACCAACAGAGCAAAAAGAAAATAAAGACGTAGCGAAAAAAGAGAAAAAGCAAGATAAGAAAAAAGAAGAAAAGGTTGAGAAAGTTCAAAAGAAAACTGAACAACCTAAGGTTGATACTAAAAAAGAAAATAAACAAAAGGCTGTTAGCCCTGAGAATACAACAGAGCAAAAAACTCCTGCCGCAGAAAAAACAGAAGAAAAGAAAGATAATTTTATTCAGACTACGTATGTTAAATTAACCGGACCTAAACTAACGGGCGAAAAGGTTGATTTGTCTCAGTTCTCGCACCCAGAGAAAAAGAAAGACGCTCCAAAAGATAACAAAGAGGGCGAAAATAAAAAGAAACGTAAGAGAATAAAAACTGCTGTCGGCACTGCGGTAAATAAAGACGGCAAAAACATTTCGTCTGCTGATAAAGACAAAAGCAACGATAAGAATAAATTCAAAAAGAAAAACAATGCTTCCTCCTCTAAGAAGAATAAAAGAAAGCATATTGAGGTTGATAGCACCGAAATAGAGAAGCAAATTAAAGAAACTCTCGCAAGACTATCGCCACTTGGCAAGAGCAAAACGTCTAAACACAGAAGAGAAAAACGTCATGAGATTGCAGAGCATCATCAATTGGAATTGATGGAGGCTCAGGAGCAGAAAAATATCTTGAAAGTTACGGAGTTTGTTACTGCCAATGAACTTGCAACAATGATGAATGTTCCTGTAACGAAGATTATTGCTTCTTGTATGCAGTTGGGAATGTTCGTTTCAATCAACCAGCGTTTGGATGCGGAAGCCTTGCAACTTATTGCCGATGAGTTTGGTTTTAAGATAGAGTTCGTTTCTGCCGAAGTCGTAAATATGTTAGAGACAGAGGAAGAAGAGGACAGAGAGGAAGATTTGCAACCTCGTTCTCCTATCGTAACTGTTATGGGACACGTGGATCACGGTAAGACTTCCCTTTTGGACTACATACGTAAAACCAATGTTATCGCAGGCGAAGCCGGTGGTATAACTCAACATATCGGTGCATACGAAGTTACATTGTCTGAGGGCAAGAAAATAACATTCTTGGATACTCCGGGTCACGAAGCCTTTACCGCTATGCGTGCTCGTGGTGCAAAGATGACAGATATCGCAATCATCGTTATTGCCTGCGACGATAAGATAATGCCGCAAACCATTGAGGCAATAAACCATGCACAAGCAGCCGGCGTTCCTATTATATTTGCGTTAAACAAAATAGACCGCCCGGGTGCAGACCCTGAAAAAATCAAAGGCGAATTAGCTAATATGAACCTTTTGGTTGAAGACTGGGGAGGCAAAATACAATCGCAAGAAATTTCTGCAAAGAAAGGTACTAATGTAGATTTATTGCTTGAAAAAGTCTTATTGGAAGCCGAGATGTTGGATTTGAAAGGCAATCCTAATAAACGTGCCAAAGGTACGGTTATTGAATCTTCTTTGGACAAAGGACGTGGCTATGTTGCCAAGATACTTGTTCAAGACGGAACAATAAATCAAGGTGATTTCGTGCTTGCAGGTTCTACTTTCGGAAGAGTTAAGGCGATGTACAATGAAAGAAACCAATTAATGAAATCTGCCGGTCCTTCTGCCCCTGTACTATTGCTTGGTTTGAATGGTGCTCCACAGGCAGGCGATACATTCAACGTTGTGCCTAATGAGAAAGAAGCAAAAGATTTGGCAAATAAACGTATGCAATTGCAACGTGAGCAAGGTTTGAGAACTCAAAAGCATATAACTTTGGACGAAATCGGAAGACGAATTGCAATAGGCGATTTCAAACAATTGGATTTGATTATCAAAGCCGATGTTGATGGTTCTGTCGAAGCTCTTGCCGATTCATTACTAAAACTATCCACGCCGGAGGTTCAAGTAAATGTAATCCACAAATCTGTCGGACAAATCACGGAAAGCGATGTCTTGTTGGCAACTGCATCAAATGCAATCATCATAGGTTTCCAAGTTCGTCCTTCTGTTGCAGCAAGAAAATTGGCAGAACAAGAAGAGATAGACATTCGTTTGTACTCTATCATTTACGATGCAATCAACGAATTGAAAGATGCTATTGAAGGTATGCTTTCTCCTGAAATCAAAGAGAAAGTTGTTGCCAATTTGGAAATCAAAGAGACTTTCAAAATTTCAAAAGTCGGAACGATTGCAGGTTGTATGTGTTTGGACGGTAAAATCAATAAAAACACAAAGGTGCGCATAATCCGAGACGGTATCGTTGTTTATAGCGGTAACTTGGCTTCATTGAAACGTTTCAAAGACGAAGTAAAAGAAGTCGTAAGCGGACAAGACTGCGGTTTGAATATCGAAAACTTCAACGACATCAAAGTCGGCGATATTATCGAAGGCTACGAAGAAATTGAAGTTAAACGTACATTGAAATAATATATGAATTACTTTGCTGAAAAAGGGCACTGAAAACACCAAATAAGTAATGGCGAAAATAGTGCGGCAAACTAATTTTGCAGTAACACTAATTAATTTACGCATATCACTATTCAGAAAATTTTTAAGCAAAGTAATTTTCATGGCCTCATAGTTCAACGGATAGAACGGAAGTTTCCTAAACTTTAAATGAGGGTTCGATTCCCCCTGGGGCTACAAGGTAGCAAGAATGCAACACGATGAAAAAACGAAGTGTGGCATCGGAAGATTTAAGTAAGAGAAAAAGAGAAAGAAAAGAGAAAAAGTACTCACGATACGAGGCAAAAGAGAAAAAGTACAAAACAACAGAAAAATAATCTAAAAAAACATAAAAAGGCATCTTGATAAAAAACTACAAGATGCCTTTTTTATTTATGCCATTGCTGTTTATAATTTTCACAATTTTTCTTATGCTAAAAGCAATGCTGAAAAAACATTTCTCAATTCAAACAAAAACTTAGCAATCTATCAAAAAAGATATTGCTTCTCTCCTATCACAATTCCCAAGCCATTATTTCCAACGTAACTTTCACTATTTAAACATTTCTGCAAACATAAAAATTCCCTATCCCACTTAATCAAAATTATAAAAACAAAAAAGAGAAACTCTTTCTTTAAGAATTTCTCTTTACCTTGTGATCCCAGAAGGATTCAAACCTTCAACCGCTTGATCCGTAGTCAAGTACTCTATTCAGTTGAGCTATGGGACCATTTCCTTTTGCAAATCTTTTAAGCAGTGCTGTCCCTCAGATTTCAGTTTGCAAAATTACGACAATTTTTAATACCTGCAAAATATTTTATGCTAAAAATAGAAAAAACATTTACTTTTATTACAAAAATAATCACTCACACTAATAAATTAATGTCTGTGATTAGCAAATTAGTGTTAAACACTATTTCACTGATTACACTAACTAATTTTTTCAATAACACATATTATTTTTTCGCTAACCACTACCCTATTTTTACAATCACTTCCCAAAATATGGATTGCACTATTAAATATTCTCTATTGTTAAAATTTCTAAAAAATAACAGGCAAAATAACATTATAACCTAAAAAAATCATACCTTTGCGTAACGATAGAAAATTCTATTGTAAAAACAACGCTAAGAACAAAGCATATAAAACGATTTACAACCATATTATGAGTTCCAAAATATATAAAACTGCGGATTATGACCACTATGCGGAAGAAAAATACAATAGTATCGACAACAAACCCACTGCCGATAATTTGTTTGACAGAATGCTTGATGCCATATCGCAGCACTCAATTAACATTAACTTAATCTATCGTACATTTAACTATGTTTTCAATACGGTTTTGAATAATAACACCGACTTCAAGGGCGTTAATATTGTCGGTACTTTCGCAAAAACTTCTTATTTATTAAAAGACCGAAAGGCTAATTGGGTTCTATCACAAAAAATCAATAATACGCGAGATAGATTGAGGCGATTAAGCGATTTTAACGAAAAACAATTAGAGGATTATTATTTATACGATTTTCAAAATATATGCGAGTTTATCGCTTTGGTTTATCAGTCGGATATTCCGCAGAAAATACAAAACAAATTCACAAACCAAAAACTGCAATTCAATAAAGCAAAATCTTTTTCGCCATACGAGAGAATGCTTGTTAATGATTGGGACGATGAATACTTCTATGGAAAATTGGATAGAGAGGATTTACAAAACGTTAAAGTTAAATTCAAAGATAACAACGATAGAGATTGGAGTTATTTAAAACCTTTTCTTCACTCCGACTGTCAAGTGAATTTGATTAAGCCGTCTATTGAAAGCGATTGCAAGAACGAATATGATGTCGTATTGATTTCTTACGATTTAATCATATTTGAGCCTGATTATTTGGTCGATATTTCTTCTATTGCACGTTGTTTTGAGAATTACACCACATCTGCTTGGGTTGATTTGATACACAAATTTCTTCCAAACACAACTTCCAATGCCACATTGTTAGGTAATTTTGCCGGTCAATTGTTGGACGAAGTCGTTACAAGTCCAAACAAATCTTATAAGCAAAGTATAGATGAGTTTTTCAAAGACAATGCACTTAACTTGCTTACTTGCGGTATTGACAACTCGTTTCATAGCGATGCTATGATACAAAAAGAAAATATAAAGGCTGCTATGAATGAGGGCTTACCGACAATGTTCAAGGATATTTACAAAAAAGAAGATGGAATGCTTGAACCGTCTTTTTTTTCAGAGATGCTCGGCTTACAAGGTCGTATGGACTATTTACAAATGGACTTTCAAATTCTTTTGGAACAGAAATCCGGCAAAGGAGCATACCCTCAAAACAATTATGTCAAGCCTCACCAAACCGACCAACACTATGTGCAATTGCTTCTTTATATGCTGTTAATTCGTTATAACTTTGGCGAAAAATATAAAAAAACGAACCTCAATGCTCTTTTGCTCTATTCAAAATACAAAGAGAGTTTGTTATCATTGAACTTCGCACCCGAATTAGTTTTCAAGGCTATTGAAGTGCGAAATCAAATGGCGTGGTTAAATGTTTGGTTTTTGCAAGAGAACGGATTTAGTTTCTTGGAAAATTTATCGGCAGAGGCTTTGAACAAAAATAATGTTGATAACGCACTTTGGATAAAATATCAAAAAAAAGAACTTGACACTTTTTTCAATGCCATTCATAATGCGAGGGAAATAGAAAAGAAATATTTTTTTAGATTTACCGCCTTTGTAAGCAGGGAACACCTGCTTAGCAAAATCGGAAACAAAACAAAGGATAATAGCGGCTTTGCCGCCAAATGGCACACCAACTTAAACGATAAACTTGATACGGGCAACATATATATTAATCTAAAACTTATCGACCCGTCTATAAAATACGCAAATAATCCTATCGAAACTATTGAACTGACTTTTCAAGAAAATCAAAACAACGATATGGCCAATTTCCGCGTTGGCGATATTGTTATCGCATATCCATATAAGGAAAACGAACCCGATATTAGAAAACACTTTGTTTTTCGTTACACTATCCAAGAAATAACGGATAACAAGATTATTCTGCGTTTGCGTTTCTCTCAATCAAACAAGAATGTCTTTACAAAATTCATTGACAAGCCTTGGGCTATTGAACATGACTTATTGGAATCTTCGTTTTCGGCTCTTTATCGTGGTATGTTCTCTTTTCTCTGTGCTGACAACAGTCGAAGAGATTTGCTTATATTCAAACGTCAGCCCAATATTGATAAAACAAAAAAACTTAAAGGCGATTACAATGATTTCAACACTTTGGCATTAAAGATTAAGCAAGCCCAAGATTTTTTTCTTATCATAGGCCCTCCGGGAACCGGAAAAACTTCCTTTGGATTGATGACCACGTTAAAAGAAGAGTTATTGGAGGAAAATTCTTCCATACTTCTTATGGCTTATACCAATAGAGCGGTAGATGAGATTTGCGAAAAACTGATAGAAAACAATATTGACTTTATTCGTTTGGGTAAAAATTTTTCTGTTTCCGATAACGTAAAAAATTATGTCTTTAACGAAAAAGTCAAACAGTGTAATAATATTAATGATGTCTCAAATCTTATTCTCAACACGAGGGTTTTTGTCGGCACTCTCACTACAATAAACGCCAACTTAAACTTTTTCAAGATAAAACAATTCACGTTGGCAATCATAGATGAGGCTTCGCAAATATTAGAGCCGCAAATAATGCCCATATTAACGGCAAGCAATGACAATGTGCCCGTCATAAAAAAGTTTGTAATGATTGGCGATGAAAAACAATTGCCTGCCGTTGTTCAACAAAACGCAGAAGAATCAAAAGTTACGGATATAGATTTACGAACGGAGATTTTGCTTGAAGATTGCAGGCTTTCTCTGCTTGAAAGACTATTAAAACGATACGGAAACGATGATTGCGTAACGTATAAACTATCGCGTCAAGGACGAATGCACCCAGAAATAGCGATGTTTCCTAACATTATGTTTTACAACAATGAATTGAAAGCCGTCCCTGTTGAACACCAAACAAAAGAATTACCAAAGACTGTTAAATGTAAAAACGCCATAGAAAAAATTCTAAAAACAAGGCGTATCTCTTTCTTTGTCGTTGAAAACAAAGATATTCTGACATCCGACAAAGTAAATATCAGTGAAGCGAAAGTTATTGCCGCAATAGTTTTTAAGATTTACGAGATTGAAAAAGATAATTTCAAAGCCGAGCAAACTCTTGGCATCATCGTGCCATATAGAAACCAAATCGCAACAATAAGAAACATTATTTTGAAACAAGCAAAAGAGTTTTTAAGCGAAGATGACACCAATATTTTGAGTAAAATCACTATCGACACTGTTGAAAGGTATCAAGGCAGCCAACGAAAATACATAATATATGGTTTTACCGTTCAAGAGTATTATCAATTACAATTCTTGACAAATAATTCTTTCTTAGATAATAATGGCAATATAATCGATAGAAAACTTAACGTTGCAATGACACGAGCAACTGATTTTCTAATTATGGTAGGCAATCCACTATTGTTAAACAACAATTTCGTGTTTTTCAAACTCATTGAATTTATCAAAAGCAGAAAAAGTTATTTTGAAGGCTTATCCTTTGAATAAATACATTTTGATAATATGGTTATTATTTGGTCAGTTCGATAAATTATAGTACTTTTGCACACCGATTAAATGTTGAATAAAAATAACAAACATAAGTTAAAACAATACAAATATGTCAATAGCAACGACGGACAATCCTAAGAAAGTTACAGTTCATACTCTTGAAAATATGGCACACAGAGGCGAGAAAATCTCAATGATTACCGCATACGACTACTCAATGGCTAAATTGGTGGATGCTTCAAACATAGACGTCATACTTGTGGGCGACAGTGCGGCCAATGTTATGGCGGGATACTCCACAACACTTCCCATTACTTTGGAAGAAATGATTTATCATGCCAAAAGTGTGGTGCGAGCCGTCAAACATGCGATGGTTGTTGTGGATATGCCTTTCGGAACATACCAAGGAAATAGCAAAATGGCGTTACAAAGTGCGATAACCATTATGAAAGAAACGCAAGCCAATGCCATAAAACTTGAAGGCGGTAAGGAAGTAGTGGAATCCATATCACGTATTCTTTCAGCGGGTATTCCTGTTATGGGACATTTAGGGCTGACTCCTCAGTCTATTAACAAATTCGGCACTTATGCCGTAAGGGCTACGGGTAAGAACGAAGCCGAACGCCTTATTGAGGACGCCAAAGCGTTGGAAGAAGTGGGCTGTTTCAGTATTGTTTTGGAGAAAATCCCCGCTATGCTTGCCAAACGTGTGTCTGAGGAACTGACAATACCGACAATCGGTATCGGAGCGGGCAAATATACAGACGGACAGGTATTGGTTTTACACGATATGTTGGGCATCACTCAGGACTTTTCGCCTCGTTTTCTTCGCCGTTATCATTCTTTGGGCGATGAGATACGCTCTGCAGTAAGCCAGTATTCCTCAGATGTTAAAAGCGGTTCTTTCCCTAACAACAACGAACAATATTAAGATATTAATTTTACTACTCAAAATCAACATTATACTATATATAACGACTTCCGTACACGTGTTGCAATTATATCGCAAATCCGAAAATAGACATCCATAAGCGACCATAACTCTTGAGTGCAAAAATAAGGATTTATTTAATAAAAATCGTAATATAAACACATAATAATCAAAAGCATGGGACAATTTTAACAGAATATTCATTTTTATCCTTACCTTTGTAAATGATATTAGAGTAATATACCCTAACAATAATGAAATTATACAGATACATAACCTATACAAGTTATAAAACTATTTATTATATTGAGATATGTCAATATGGAACAAACTCATAGGATTTAAGAAAACCGAGGATAAAAACAATACCATTGACAGTAAAACAACCTCTGCACCATATCGTATCCCCAATTATGCAGTGGTAGATATTGAAGTCGGCTTTAACGACCATAAAATCCATGATATAGGAGCACTAAAACATAATGGCTCAACATTCCATAAAACTTCGAAGAAAGAATTATTTGTTTTCTTAAACGACATAGATTATATCTGTGGCCACAATATCATTCACCATGATGCCAAGTATCTGTTTCCAAACAACAACTGCCGTTGGATCTTAGTTGACACGCTTTATATCTCGCCTTTGTTATTTCCTGAACGCCCTTATCATAGGCTTGTGAAAGATGACAAGCTGCTCAGCGAACAGATGAACAATCCGGTAAACGATTGTAAAAAGGCAAAAGACCTGTTATTCGATGAAATTGCATGCTGGAATTCATTGCCGAGAGAGAAGCGTATAATATTCGCATCGTTACTAAAAGGCAAAAAGGAGTTTGATGGATTTCTCAGTATGGTTGGTGCAGATGCGAAGTATATTTATGACGGAATACCTGAATTAATAAAAAAGATTTATGACGGAAAGATTTGCCAGCATGCAGACCTTGATATGCTCATCAAACAATATCCATGCGGATTGGCATACGCATTGGCTCTGATAGATACCACAGACTATCGTTCCATCACTCCCGGATGGGTGCTTCACACTTACCCGGAAGTGGAATTTATTATAAAACTCCTGCGTCACACCAATTGCCACGAAGGTTGTAACTATTGCAATACGCAATTGGACGTGCTTCATAACTTAAAAACATTTTTCGGATATGAACACTTCCGAACCTACGAAGGAGAGCCACTGCAAGAACAAGCAGCCCGAGCTGCGGTGGAAGGCAAATCAGTGCTGGCGATATTTCCTACCGGCGGCGGAAAATCACTGACTTTCCAATTACCGGCACTTATGGCAGGACGAGCTGTGCATGGACTTACGGTTGTCATTTCCCCTTTGCAGTCTTTGATGAAAGATCAGGTAGATAACCTTGCAGACAGAGGAATCACGGATGCCGTAACCATCAATGGAATGTTAGACCCTATCACACGGTCATTATCCATACAAAGAGTACAAGACGGAGAAGCCTCATTGCTGTACATATCTCCCGAAATGCTTCGTTCAAAAACTGTCGAGAAGATATTGACGGCTCGGCATGTGGTAAGGTTTGTAATAGACGAAGCACACTGCTTTTCCTCATGGGGACAGGATTTCAGGGTTGACTATCTCTACATTGGCAAATTCATCCGCCAATACCAGGAAAAGAAAAAATGCAAGAAGCCGATACCCATATCCTGTTTCACGGCCACGGCAAAGCAGAAAGTAATACAAGATATATGCGACTATTTCAAGCAAACCTTGGACTTGAACTTAGAGTTGTTCGTCTCAACAGCCTCAAGAACAAACCTGTACTATTCCGTCATACATGTAGAGAGTGAAAATGAAAAGTATTTAAAACTTAGAGAACTTGTTGCCGAATCCAATTGTCCGACAATTGTTTACGTATCACGAACCAAACGAACCAAAGAATTGTCTGAAAAATTGACCCGTGACGGTTACAAGGCACTCCCTTTCAATGGCAAGATGGACGCTGATGAGAAAATCGCCAACCAGGATGCTTTTATGAACGATCGGGTACACATCATCGTAGCTACATCTGCATTTGGCATGGGAGTCGATAAGAAAGACGTTGGTCTTGTGATACATTATGACATTTCCGATTCTTTGGAAAACTATGTTCAAGAATCAGGCAGAGCAGGCCGTGACCCAAATCTCAGCGCGCGTTGTTATGTGCTTTATAGTGACAATGACTTGGATAAGCATTTCATATTGCTAAACCAAACAAAACTCAGCATTAGTGAAATACAACAAGTTTGGAAAGCTATCAAAGATTTTACCAAACATCGTATAACAGTCAACTGTTCTGCATTGGAAATTGCCCGGCAAGCAGGATGGGATGACTCTGTCTATGACATAGAAACCCGTGTACGAACAGCATTAGCGGCTTTGGAACAAAGCGGATACTTGATAAGAGGAAACAATGTACCTCATGTATATGCCACAGGTATTACGGTAAAGAACATGGACGAAGCCAGAAAACGCATAACAGCATCAGTACTCTTTAGTAACGACGAAATAGAAAAGGCGGTTAGCATCATCAAGTCATTAATATCCCAAAAATACATTGCCAAAGCTCAGGATGCAGAAGCGGAATCCAGAATTGACTATCTGGCAGACATTTTGGGACTAAATAAAAGAGAAGTTATATCCGTAGTAGAACGCATGCGGCAGGAAGGCATATTGGCAGACAGCAAAGATATATCTGCCTATTTACAGGATGCCGGCGATTCGGAACGAAAGTCAAAAAATCTCCTCGAACGATTTGCAAAACTCGAACAATATATCCTTAATCATATTCCCGATGGAATTTTACGAATATCATGCAAGCAACTTAATGAAAATGCCTTGAACGATGGAATCAATACATCCAAAGAAAAAGATATACGTACGCTACTCTATTTCCTCACCATCAAGGGATATACATGTAAGAAAGAAGATGCGATTCATAATGTGGAAATAAGTCGTCTGGCGGACTTGGACTCAACTATAAGGCGATTTGAGAAAAGATTGGAAATAAGTCGCTTTACAGTAGAATGGCTATATCAATTAGCTTCTGATGCAGAAAAAGAAAACGTACCCGGCAAAGCCATACAGTTCTCTGTGATAGAACTTTTGAATCAAATAAAATCAAGTTCCCAATCTTTTTTCATGAGACTTGACGACATTCAGTTGGAAGATGTGGAAGAAGCACTTCTGTATCTGTCAAAAATCGGCTCGCTAAAACTTGAAGGCGGATTTTTGGTACTTTACAATGCCATGAATATCCAAAGAATAAAGGATAACAAATCAAGATACAAGCAAGACGACTATAGGATGCTCAACGAATTCTACAATTTGAAAATCCAGCAAGTACATATTGTAGGAGAATATGCCAATCTAATGGTAAAAGATTATCATGCAGCACTGCAATATGTCCAAGATTATTTCCAAATGGACTACAAGAAGTTCATCTCTAAATATTTCAAAGGAGACAGACTTGGTGAAATACAACGTAACTTAACACCACAGAAATTCAAGCAATTGTTCGGACAATTGTCCAAACGACAAATGGAAATCATTTCTAACAAAGAATCACATTGTATTGTCGTTGCAGCCGGTCCAGGTAGTGGAAAAACGCGTGTATTGGTTCACAAACTGGCCTCACTCCTATTACTTGAAGATGTGAAACATGAACAACTCCTGATGCTGACATTTTCAAGGGCTGCCGCTACGGAATTTAAACAAAGACTCATGAAGTTAATAGGTAACGCAGCACATTTTGTTGAAATAAAAACATTCCACTCCTATTGCTTCGACCTTTTGGGACGGATTGGAAATCTTGAAGATTCAAAAAACGTCATTTCTAAGGCAGCTGAAATGATATCTCATGGAGAAGTAGAACCTAATAAAATTGGTAAAACGGTATTGGTCATAGATGAAGCTCAGGATATGGGAGCTGAAGAGTATGCACTTGTAAAAGCTTTAATGACAAATAATGAGGAAATGCGTGTGATAGCGGTAGGAGACGATGATCAAAACATCTATGAATTTCGCGGTTCCAATTCAGATTATATGTATCGGTTGGCACAAGAAAGTGGAAGCATATTGGTTGAAATGATTGAAAATTACCGTAGTGCTCGCCAACCGGTGGATTTTGCCAACGGATTCTTGAAAAATATAAATAAAAGAATAAAAAGTACACCCATCATCTCTATGAGAAAAGAAAATGGGTTTGTGGAAGTGATACACTATCAATCAAAATATATGTATCAACCGCTCGTTGAAAACTTGCTTCAATATAAAGATAAAGGAACTTCGTGTGTGCTGACCCAAACAAATGAAGAAGCCGTTATTCTAATGGCTCTTTTGCGAAAACACGGTATAAACAGCAAACTGATACAATCCATGGACGGCATACGCTTTTGGAATATAGCCGAGATGAGGTATTTTTTGAGGTATATAAACAAACAAATAGAAACACCTGTAATCACAGAAGAACTATGGGAAAAATCCAAGCATACAACCTTTTCTATTTATGAAAGAAGCACAAGTTTAATGTATATAAAGCGTTGTATAGATCTATTTGAACAAACCAACAAGACTAAATATCTCAGTGATTTCAAAGAATTTGTATTTGAGTCGTCAGTAGAAGATTTTTGCGATATAACAAAAGCAGATGTTGTAGTATCAACTATTCATAAGGCAAAAGGCAGAGAGTTTGACGATGTGTATATGCTCATATCCGATAATTATAATTATGTAAAGGATGACTATTTGATGCGTAGATATTATGTAGGAATGACCCGTGCAAAAAACCGATTATTTATACATACAAATAATGATTATTTTGATTCTTTAAATGCAGACCGATATGTTATCAACAAACAACAATATAATATGCCTGAAGAAGTTGTATTACAACTCTCTCATAAAGATGTTAATTTGGGATTCTTCAAAGAAAAGAAACAAGAAATTTTAGCATTGAGAGGGGGCGATTCCTTAATTTATAATAATTTCTTTTTGTATAGTCCATTAACTAAGACACCAATAGCTAAATTATCATCAAAAATGCAAAAAACATTATCTGAATGGGAACAAAGAGGTTATAAAGTAAAATCTGCATCTGTACGGTTTGTTGTAGCATGGAAGCCTAAAGATGCACCAAAAAATGAAACAGAAACGGCTGTTATTTTAGCAGACTTGATGCTTTCTTTATAATCTAACGTGAGTTCGACAAATTTAATTATTGGCAATAAGTGAATTATACATCTTTCTAAAAAATGTTAGCATAATTCTTCAAGTGTTTTCAGTACTCAAACAAACCATAGGAGATATTACAAATTCATCGACATCGTTCATATATAAGTATTACATTTACATTTTGATAATATTTCGTCAAACTCACGTTAATTATTTGAAGTACATGTTAATTCATCTGAATTGCGTGTTTATTCGCTTGAAATTTTTGATATAACTATTTGAGTTTCATATTTATTCGCTTCAAGTTAGCATCCAATCACTTTACTTCGAACTATCAAACTAAAAGGGAACAAAAATAAAAAATGGCGGCTACTTTCGTAACCGCCATTTCGAAAAACATTAATTATATAAATGATTATTCAGAAGCAAAGTTATTGTTCTATTCAAACAATTTTGCAAATTCTCTTTTCTTTCTTGATTTCCATTCTCCCTTGTGATAAACGTAAGATGCTATCAATGGCAAAACGGTTGTAGCCTCGGCATAAACCATTTGTTCATACGTTGGAGAAACTTTACCCCAAGAACCTGCCTCTTTTAATGTCGAAGAAGAGCAAGCACCATCACGAACATCGGCAACAGTTATCTGAACAGCGTATTTGTGCATATCGACTTCGTGTCCCAATACTTCTGCACAAACGACGGTATCTTGTGCAAAATTCTTCGGAGTGCCGCCGCCAATCATAAACAATCCCGTTGTACCTGCTGCTATCTTGATATTCGTCAATTCAAGGAAATCCTTAACGGAGTCTATGCTTACGTGCTTTTCAGGATTTGCCACTTGGTGCATTACCAAACCGAAACCTGCTGAACAATCCGAAAATGCAGGACAAAAGATAGGCACATTGTTTTCATAACAAACCTGAATCAAAGAATCTTTCTTTTTTGCGTTACCATTTGCAAGCCATTTGCCTATTTCTTTTATAAATTCTCTTGATGAATAAGGGCGAGGCTCTAATGTATCTGCGATTTCCTTTACGGTTTTGTCGCAAATTTGCAACTCTTCCTCGTCGATGAATGTATCGTAAATTCTATCGACATAATTGTCTCTCAACTCCATATCACTGATAAACGGAGTTCCTTTATAGTGTTTGAAACCCAATGCTTCAAACAAATCCATATCTATTATTGATGCTCCTGTGGATACGACACAATCTATCATATTGTTGCGTACCATATCAACATAAACTTGCATACAACCTGCAGCAGACGTACTGCCGGCCAAGGTAAGTATGGTTGAACACTCTTTATCTTCCATCATCATCTCAAATATATGTGCGGCATCTGCCGTATCACGAGATGCAAAAGACATTTTACTCATCGCTTCAATCAATTCCGTTGAATTGATTTTTTTAATATCGATGTGTTCAATAGTTTGGCTCAATAATTCTTGTTTTGTCATTTTTATAAAACTGTTTTTATTAAATTGAGTTGCAAAATTACGAAAAATATATAGAAATGCCGCATAAAAACAATAAAAGTCATCATTATGATTTTTTCTTAATATTAACATTTACTGATATTTTGCAAACAATAATTTATATGGTGTATTTAGAAAATTAATCTCAATAACTATTTTACTAATCATTAACACTAATTTACTAATCATTAACACTAATTTATGCAAATCACTATCGCTACAAACAACTTAATATCTAAAAATTATGAAAATAGTAATATTTGCCGAAATAACACATTTGACAATTGGCAAATATAGCTTTATTATAACTACAAATAACCTCTTATAATTTTGATGTAATTATTTGCTTGCATTCTCCATTTCAAAATTTTTACGATGTTCCATAATTGATTTCATATTTTGTACTGCCCACTCGGTTAGTTGTTTTATGATAGGCACTAACGATGCTCCTGTTTCAGTGAGTTGATATTCCACACGGATTGGCACTTCGGCAAAAACGGTTCGAGATACCAAATCATCGGCTTCCAATGTCTGCAAAGTGTTTGCAAGAACCTTTTTTGAAATATCGGGAATCAGTTTTCCCAATTGTCCAAAACGCATCGTTCCATTATCACTTAAAGTAAGAATTATTAAGAAAGCCCACTTGTTTCCAAAGCGAGCAACAACGTTTCGTATAGGACAAATTTCAATGATTGAATTTTTTTCTAATTTTTTTGTCATTTTATGTTTCTATTTATCAATAAAAGTAACCTTTCGGTAACCTGCTTACGTTTTTGTAACGTATTGCACAGCAATAAAATAGTTTATAATTTTGCATCGTCAAAACAAAACAATAACGAGTTGCGAAATTAATAAATAATCGACAAATAAGACTTTCAAATATGAAAAACGATTTAGCGATTTATTTATCATAAAACAGATATTAAAGAACAAGTAAAAAGTATTTGGAAAGAAAATTTATAGTAATAACCTTAATAAAAAAACAAAAGAAAAGATGAAACAGATTGAGCAGATTGCAAGTGCAGTCAATTTCACTGCCATTGATTTTGGCAAACTTGATGAGTTAAACAATTATTTGTTGGAATTAAGTCCCGAAGTAAAAATACCGGGAAAAGTATTCGGAGGTGCAGTTTGTGGTGCCACTGGCGGAGATTTCTCATTCCAAATGTTCCAACCTAATACCGAGACAGGATTTTTGCACACGCATAAAACACATGAAGAATTATATTTCTTCCTTAGTGGCAAGGGCGAATTTCAAGTAGATGATAAAATATTCCCGATACAAGAAGGAAGTGTGGTTCGTGTCGCCCCTAACGGCAAACGTTCTGTAAGAAACAACGGAACTACTCCTTTAATAATGCTGTGTGTTCAGTATCGCGGCAATACTTTCACGCAAGAAGACGCTTCTGACGGAGTAATTCTTAATGATGAAGTAAAGTGGTAAAACATTAAAACATTGCTTTCTTATTGTCGAGACTTTTTGACAATAAGAAAGCAAAAATTTTTAATTAATACAATCTGAAAAAAGAATACACTTACGAATTTCTCTTTATAAGGAAATGCTTTTCTCTTTTCAGATTTAGAATAAATTTATAAATACTTTGTCGTTTTCTTATAGGCATTTTATTCTTGCCTACTTAAAATTTCTAAAATTTTATAAGTATTCAATAAACTTGGTAGTGGAGAAATGTTTTTACCACGATGTTCCACCATATCGGCAAATGACTTTATCTCCGAAATAAAACCTTGCGAATGCAATTGGTTGTTGGAAACAAGCGGCGAGAAGTTGTTCCGCTCACCAATTATTTGTTCTTCCGTTGTAAATAATCCAATCTTTTCCAATGGTACTCCACAAATTTTTTTCGGATGCGGACAATAGGTCAGTCTTTCCATATTCTCCAAGCGGTATTCACCACAATAGGTATTGATATCCAATTGCTCTTTCGGTAAAGACCACGAATAGCTGGTTGAAAGTTCAATAAATCCGCTTATATCCTTATGCGAAAGAAGTATTTGAATTGTTGTCGTTTCTTTTTCGCTCAATCGTTGAAAACTCTTCACTTCCGCTTTTCCAAATAGATGTGTAACCAAATCTATCGTATGAATAAAAAGTTCTGTCAAGGGATTGCCTTCGGGATATGAGCCTGTATGATAAATCATCGTGTAACTTGTCGGATTTGATTTGTGCAATCGCAATTTCAACTGCTGAACAAAAGGAGAATATCTCTTTTGAACACCGACCATAGTAATATGATTGCAATCCAAATCTATGAGTTCCTTTAATTGAATGATATTTTGACAAGGCGGTTTTTCCACAAAAAGATATTTTCCTGCCTTTATAACACGTCGGCATATATCATAATGTGATTGCGGTGCAACGCAAACAAACACACCCTTAACCTCATCATCATTCAATATCATATCCAAAGAAGTTGTACCGATAACATCAAATCTCCGTTCTATCAAGGGAATTTTATTTGAGTTTTTACAGCATATATACTTCAATTTAATACCAAGATATTGCAAAACCGGATAAAGGTTCTGCAAAGCATGGCTGCCGACACCGACAAAAGCATAACAACAAGAGTACTCAGATTGCAACATCCTTATATTACGTTGCTTTCGCCAGCGTTGAATAACATTATCTACGATGCCGCTCATTTTGTTACACGTTTTAAGTATTTTTTATACGTCAAACTTTTGTCCTCGCACCAAGAGTATTTTCCATATACCGTTTCTATCAATTTTTTAGGGAAAATCTTTTCCATATTGCGAAGCAAAATAATATCATACTTCCTATGAAAATTTATCCAACAAGCATTGCATTGCTTGGAATACTGGTTTTGTATTTTTACACTTTGAGCGGAATTGAATATTTCATCAAGGGATTTCTCTTTTATATTTCCGAGCGTAACACCAAGGTTTTGGCAAATCGGCACATTACCATCGGCGTGAATAACAAGTGAATTGGTGATAGAATGACAACGCAAACGCAAATTACCCTTACTCCACTGGTCATACAATGCAACAAAATCATAATTCTCTTGTGTATCGTGAATATTCTTTGGTATTTGCTCTATATAGTCCATACCTGATGTTTTCAGCATACTTGTCTTTGTATCAAAATAGTCCATAGTGCCGTAAATACCTATACGAATATCTATCTTGTAATGCTTCGCTATGTTGATAGTATATTCCATATCTTTTAGGCTGTTAAAAGGCGAAAGACAAAACATTAACGAAATAGGAATTTCATCTTTCAAGGCTTCTATAACTTTAATAACCCTATCGTAGCCATCGACTCCACGCATATTTTTGTATGTTTCCTTATCGCCGTCCAATGACAAATACAAATGCTTCGGCTTATAAAGTCGCGTAAGTTCAATAACTTTTTGATACGAAAGACAATTTGATAAAAGAGTGTAATTCGGGTGATTTTTTTGGAACCATTCCATTATTTGGGCTGCTTGCGGATGCAAGACAAATTCGCCGCCTTCAAGCCCTACGGTGGTATGCCTATCGATGCAACGACTTGACATTAAAGACACTATCTCGGCGAGCGACAAGGGGGGGGGTATTTTGCTTCTGCCATATCGAACAATGGCGGCAGCGTGATTGACACTGATTTGTCGCATAAATCATAAGTTGTGCCAATCTCTTGTTTCTTGGCAACAATGTGTTCCTAACAAAAAGAACTCCATTGTGCAAATAATCTGATAACTTATACATATTTATATTGTTTATAAAATTTATCGTAAAGATAAATACGCTGTTCGCTTTGCATCATTGACAAAACCAACATCACTAAAACTTTGCAAAGTTACAAAAATTTTATTTCTCACAATGCTTCGTAAAAAGATATTCACGGATACAGATTTACAAATAGGTATTTTCATAAAATTAGTGTTAAACATTAATAAATTAGTGTTAAACATCAGTGAAATAGTTTTAAACACTAATTTTTTGTTTTGCGATACTATTTTTATCGCTACTGCGAACAAGAAAATAAACAACAAGCGGACTAAGATTTTCTCTCAGTCCGCTTATACAACAAAACTATATATCGATATTATATCAAATCAAAATTTTGCCTTTGACAGAAACTATTTCTTGATAAATTTCTTTATCTGAGTAGTATCGCCATTGGTTGCTTTGATATAATAAACGCCGCTTGCAAATGTGGATGTCGGAAGGACGATTTGGTTGTCAGTTGTAGTCGTTTCCATAACTTGTCTTCCCATTGCATCGATAACAGTAACGGTTACATTACCCGCCATTCCGTTCAATGTCAATGTTGCATCACCCATTGCTGGGTTAGGCATAATTGCGATATTTACACCGTTTTCTGCATCTTCCAAAGAAGAAGATTTAACACCCGTAATTGTGATTCCGTCCAAACAAACACCGTAACCTTGATTATCTTGTCCGACAAATGACAATTGATAAGAACCGTTAATATTCGGCATTTCCAAATTTACACTCTTCCAAGAAACAGATGAACTTGAAACCGTGTTGCTATACGACTGAATCTTCGTCCAAGCACCCGTTTCAGACGTTCTATAATATACCGTCAAAGGATTACTTACACCTGAATAGATAGCATACGAGAAATTAATCTTTGCCGACTCGTATCCGGACAAATCAAACATAGGAGAAACCAATCTTGCAGACCTTGTAGAATAACCTTGATTGAATTTCATTGCAGCCATATAAGAACCTTTCTTTGGAGAGATATATCCGCCCATTGCTGTTTTTGTTCTTTCCCAAGAAGCATTTGATGAACTTTCAACAGTCCAACAATTCAAACCGCTTTCAAAACTTTCCGTCCAAGATAATGAGCTTATCGCTCCGTCATAACATGATGTCGTGATTGTTTGAACGGCACTATAATAAGTCTTACCCTCTATCGTTACACCCAAGCGAATATTGTAAGTAGTATTCTTTTGCAAATTGCCAAGTACATAGGAAACATTGTTGTCTGTCAAATCAACTGCATTATATGTATTTGATGAAGTCTTTTTATATTGAAGAACTTTGTCTGTCATAACCTTGTCGCTCGTAAATGCACCTACAACAGTAATTGTATTGGCTGTAATATTGGAAACGGATAAATCGAAATCAATCTCGTCATAAGACTGAGTGAATGTAAATACTATTGAAGAATCTGTTGCATAATGAATATTGTTTATATGACCTTCGACTTGGTTTCCGTTCTTCAATGAGAAATAGTCAATATCCGTTTTGTTCAAACTACCGGGATATGGAGTGGATTTACTTTCCAAATTGCTTTCGCTTCCTGCACATTCGATGAAATAACCTCTGTCGTTAGGGTCATTATTCAAATCGTTTGAGTTCTCCCAATCCACGAATTTACTTGTATCTGCGTGCCAAACTATCATACCTATGCCCGGAGTATATGCGTCCCATTTGTCATGGTTACGATACTCGAACATAAGGTATTCATCAGTATTCAAATGGATTTTATATGCTGTGTTGCTATCTGCAATAGGGTAAAGAGTTTTTTGACCGTCAGTCAAATCCACAACATTACCCCAACCCAACATATCTCTTTCTATCATTGAGTAATAAGGAGGTGTTTTTGAGTCGTTATTATATGAGCCTGCGTCCATAACGTCCCATGAACCCGGAGTAATAGCGTCTGTATAACTTGTTGCATACATATCAGGCAAACCAAAAGCGTGTCCCATTTCGTGGCATACCGCACCTATACCGTCCATTGACTGTCCATACCAACCGGTAGATTTTGTCTCGGAAGAACAAGCGTAACGGTAGAATTTTTTACCGTCAATAGTGGTGTTACCTTGAAAATAAAACATATGAGGCCAAACCTGTGAGTCTTTTTGATTTGTGGAATTGGAACCTATACCTGCATAAATAACATGTACCAAATCAACATAGCCGTCATTATCGTTATCAAATTCCGTAAAATCGACGCTGTACATTGTATCTATTATCTTAACGGCATCACGAGCCATTTCCCACGCTTTTGCATTGCCGTTGGAAGCATAATAAGAACGAGTACGAGGTAGTGTAATCGGTCCATAGACAACAAACTGCGGATCGATTTCTCCAAATGATTGGTCAGCGAAATAGTCTCTTACAGAACCCGTATAACCATATTGAGTATAGTTGCTATCTTGTATTTGATGCTTAAATCTATCTGCATTGTCGGCATCAAACTCAACATCGCTATAATTTACCAATACAACAAGAAGTTTAGGTTTGTCGGTAGTGAATTTCTTTAATGGAAGCGTTTTATTCTTACTATCTCTTAACGCTCTCTTACTTTCAAATTCTTTTGTCTGAGCAACGGAATAGAAAATAGTCTTATCCAAAGATGCAACAAACTTCTTTTCTTTTGCTGAACGCACATCGCTGTTACATGCAAGTATTTGAGAAGGCACCATATTACCTTGTTCATCGGCAACAGCGTAAGTAAAATCACCATTGGCCAACGGCATAATCATACATCCGTCCAACGTTTTTGCCCAAGAGGCATGCTCGTCGCCATAAATGAAATAAGTTAATTCTTTTCCATTGGATTGCTTTACGGTTACTGCTTTCGGAAATGCAGGTACAGCCCACGCATTTGAGAACAGCATCATTAAAAACACCATTGCAATCAATAGTCTTAAATGCTTTATTGTCCTTTTCATTTTAGTATAGTTTAATTGTTTTTAATATCAAATCAATCTCTTCAATAGTTTAGACAAAATTTATTGTCATTTGTTTAATATTTGTATTAAAGTTGTAAGTAATTTCTCAATTTATATTAATTTTTATTTAACTAAACTTATCGGGACATTGTTAAATACTATTTTAACAGTGTGAGTAGTTGATTTCATAATATCAGTAATCATTCCCTCGAAAACACCACTCATATCTTTACCGTCATTCTTGGTTATGACAAGAGTACCTTTTGGATTTGTAAGATACTTTGCGTATGTTGCGTGAGCATCTTCGATATGTTTGCCCTCGCTGTATATAATTTTCAGTCCTGTCGAAAAACTTTGGATTGTATCAAAACAAAAATCTTTTGTTTGCGGCATATCCGTATGGATAAACAAATAATTGTCGGCAAATGTACTTGACGAAGTCAATTGATTTTCTTCTGCCATAAACAATATATCAAACCATTGAGGATTATCGTTTGTCGGAATTTTGGCATAACAGGTCGAAAACTTATTTGCTTTCCACAATACATTATCGTCCAAAACAATCATCACATTTGTTCCAGTGTTTGTATAAGGCTTTTGCGCTGCATCAGATGCCCATTTATCAAAATCATCGCCACCATTATCGCAAGCGACAAAACATAAGGCAAGAGCCAACAAAACAAAAAAATGATAAAATAACTTTTTCATAATTCTTCAATTAACCAAAAAATGGCGGGGAGTATTATCCCCACCATTTTTAATTATTATAATACTATTGCAATTCATGTATTACAAGACCGCTTCTTAGTTTAGGTTCAAACCAAGTAGATTTAGGCGGCATAATATTACCGGTGTCGGCAATTTCCATTAATTGGTTCATCGAAACAGGGTATAAAGCAAACGCAACTTTCATCTCACCGCTATCAACTCTGCGTTTCAATTCGCCAAGACCACGAATACCGCCTACGAAATCGATACGCTTGTCAGTTCTCAAATCTTTAATGCCTAAAACTTTGTCCAAAACATTGTTTGATAAGATGCTTACGTCCAAAACTCCGATAGGGTCGTTTGCATCGTATGTACCTTGTTTTGCAGTCAAGCGATACCATTCTCCGTTTAAGTACATAGAATACTCGTGTAATTTAGCAGGAGCATAATTGTCCTTACCCATTTTCTCAACAGTGAATGTCTGTTCAACGGCTTTGATGAAATCTTCTTCCGATAAGCCATTCAAATCCTTAACAACACGGTTGTAATCTATAATATGCAATTGAGATGCAGGGAATATAACAGCCATAAAGTAGTTGTATTCTTCTTCTCCTGTGTGATTAGGATTCTTTGCTCTTCTTTCCTGACCAACTCTTGCTGCTGCGGCTGTACGATGATGACCGTCGGCAACATAAAGATATTTGATGTCGTTAGCAAATATTTCTTCCAAACGTTTTACCTTTGCTTGGTCGTTGATTACCCAAAACGTATGACCGAAACCGTCTTCCTTAGCAACAAAATCGTAGATAGGTTTTTCGTTTTTAACAACGCTATTAACGATTTCGTCAATTTCGTTATTATCCGGATAAGCGAAGAAAACAGGCTCAACATTAGCGTTAGTGATATTAACATGAACCATTCTGCCGTCTTCTTTATCCTTACGGGTCAATTCGTGTTTCTTGATAATTCCGTTGAAGTAATCATCAACGTGAGTACAACCAACTATACCATATTGAGTTCTGCCGTCCATAGTCTGAGCATAGATGTATAGTTTTGGCTCACTGTCTTGAACCAACCAACCTTGTTTTTTGAAATTGTTGTAGTTCTCAACAACTTTCTCAAATACCTCAGGAGCGTTGTCTGCTGTACCCGGAGCCAAATCTATTTCGGCTTTTGTAACGTGAAGTAATGAATAAGGATTACCTTTTGCTTCTTCTCTTGCTTCTTCTGAGTTCATAACATCGTATGGACGAGAAGCCAATTTCTCTACTATTTCAACAGGAGGACGAAGTCCCTTGAAAGCTCTTACTCTTGCCATAAAATTTTATTTTTATTAAAAAACGTTATTATTTATGTTAAATTCATTTTTCCAAACTTCGTGCAAAGTTACAATTTTTTTGCATACGATAAAGCAAAGCATATCAAATTTTTTACAAATCCGTTGATTTTAATCCTACATACTGCTTGCAATTCCTTTTGCTGCGACAAAAGCCGTAGTCCATGCCGCTTGAAAATTGTATCCTCCCGTAATGCCGTCTATATCTAACACCTCGCCGGCAAAAAACAACCTTTTATCGTTTTTCAAACTCATCGTATTCAAATCTACACCGTTCAAAGAAATTCCTCCACAGGTAACAAACTCGTCTTTGCCCGTAATTCTTCCGCTTATCGTAATTTCGTCATTGCAAAGAGTGTTAATAATTCTATTTATTTCCTTTTGAGTAATATCCTTCCACTTTATATCCATACGATTGGGCATTGTTTTTCTTAGGATATACTCCCAAAAACGTTGCGGTAAGGAAAACGGATTTTGATTAGTGATAAGTTTGTTGCCATTATCTTTGACGGATTGTTTCATCTTACACAAAACTTCTTCGTCTTTACTACTTACCCAATTCATAAGCAACGAAAATTTATAATCTCTTTCATTCAAAACCTTAGCACCAAAAGACGATAGTTTTAATATACAAGGGCCGCTAAGCCCTCTATGAGTTAAAAGCACATCGTCCGTTACTTTGAACTTGGTCTTTGTAATCGCTGCCGTAACATCTTTGATGCTTGTACCCGATAGTAATGTTAAGTTTTTGTCTTCACACCTAAAAGAAAACAATGACGGCAAGGGTTTATTCAATAAATCATTCCCTACAACAGATACATTGTTTTTGTTATGCAACATGCCTCCCGTTGTTATGGCGATACAATCGAAATCGCTAAGTTCCGACAAGGAATTTATGGCGTATGAAGTCTTTATCTTTATATTATATTTCTTTGCGAGATTGACAAACATACTTATTATAGTATGAGAATCGTCCGTTATGGGGAATACTCTGCCGTTGTCTTCTACTTTTAATCTTACTCCGTGAGCCTCAAACCAAGCGTAAGCATCGGAATACGAAAAGGTATTGAATAGTTTGCTTATCGTTCTTGCCCCTCTCGGATAAACCTTTGATAAATCGCTTACATTTTGGAATGTATTGGTACAATTGCAACGCCCTCCTCCCGACACTTCGAGTTTAGATAGCAATCTGTTTGACTTTTCAAAAACAGTTACGTCAATCTTGCGATTTATTTCTTTAAGATTTATTGCCAAAAACATTCCCGCCGCTCCGCCGCCTATTATTGCCACTTTCATTTTTCTACAATTCCTTATCGTTTATCGTTACAAATGCAAAATTACATAAAAACTCACAAACTTAAATATAATATTGATAATCATCATCAATGATATACCAAAATTAGTGTTTAACATCAGTGAAATAGTGTTTAACACTATTTTGCTAATGTTTAACACTAATTTCGTAATTTGTGATACTAATTTTTCGAATACTTACGATGGCAAAATTTTTATACGCTTTTATGTCTTATTGGCACTATTTGTTTTCTTATTTTTGGGCGACAAAGTTTTTTTTCGTAATTTTGCAACTTCTTATTATATATGTATTATAATTAACAGTCTTAAACAATATATAACGTGGAATATAATTTTAATGATATTGAAAGAAAGTGGCAGCAATACTGGAAAACAAACCGCACTTTCAAGGTAGAGATTAACGAAAGTAAGCCTAAATATTATGTCTTGGATATGTTTCCTTATCCTTCGGGAGCCGGTTTGCATGTCGGGCATCCTTTGGGATATATTGCCTCAGATATTTTTTCGAGATACAAGAGATTGAAAGGTTTTAACGTATTGCACCCTATGGGTTTCGATGCTTACGGTCTTCCTGCCGAACAATACGCTATCCAAACGGGGCAACACCCTGCCATAACCACTCAAACAAATATCGAACGCTATAAAAAACAATTGGATTTGATAGGTCTGTCCTACGATTGGGATAGAGAAGTCCGCACTTGCGATGCTCAGTATTACAAATGGACACAATGGACTTTTATCAAGTTGTTTAACTCTTATTATTGTTATGACTGCAATTCTGCACGCCCTATCGAAGAACTTGTAGAGGCTTTTGAGCAAGGCAAGGCGAAAGATTTGAATGTTGCCTGCACCAAAAAACTTGATTTTACGGCTGAGCAATGGGCTTCTTTCGACGAAAAAGAAAAATCGGATGTGTTAATGAATTACCGATTGGCGTATTTATCAAATTCAATGGTGAATTGGTGTCCGAAATTAGGCACGGTGCTTGCCAATGATGAGGTGGTAAATGGCGTCAGTGTAAGAGGCGGTTATCCTGTTGAGAGAAAACCAATGCAACAATGGTCTTTAAGAATAACAGCCTATGCAGAAAGATTATTGGACGGATTAGACAATGTTCAATGGAGCGACAGCATAAAAGAAATTCAACGATATTGGATAGGAAAATCAAAGGGCTGCGTTGTCAATTTTACATTGGCAAACAAGGATAATGACCTTTTGGAAGTATTTACCACTCGTGCCGATACGATTTTTGGTGTTACTTTTATGGTATTATCTCCCGAGCATCCGTTAGTTAATAAGATTGTAACGAAAAACTACGAAAACGAAGTAAAACGATATGTTGAAGCCGCAAAACATAAATCCGAATTAGAGAGAACTGCCGAGACCAAAACGGTGTCAGGTATCTTTACCGGAGGATATGCAATCAATCCTTTGACTAAGAAACAAATTCCGGTATATGTAAGCGACTACGTTCTTATGGGCTATGGTACGGGAGCTATTATGGCTGTTCCTGCTCACGATTCACGAGATTTTGCTTTTGCAAAACGATTTATGTTACCGATTGTACAAGTTGTTTTACCGCAAGGCGAGGAAGAATCCAATACTTACACTTGGAAAGAAAGCAAAGACGCTAAAAACGGTAAGATAATCAATAGCGGTTTTCTTAACGGCTTAGATGTAAAAGACGCTATCGCTTCCGCAATAAAATATATAGAAGACCACCACCTGGGATACGGCACAACCAATTACCGTTTGCGTGATGCCATTTTTTCAAGGCAAAGATATTGGGGCGAACCGTTCCCTGTGTATTACAAAGACGGTATTCCATACACTTTAAGCGAAGAAGATTTGCCGCTTATGTTACCCGAAGTCGATAAGTTCCTACCAACCGAAACGGGTGAGCCACCATTAGCGCGTGCCAACAATTGGCATACCGCCGAAGGTTATCCTTACGAAACCAATACCATGCCGGGATTTGCAGGCTCAAATGCTTACTCACTTCGATATATGAGTCCGAATTGCGATACGGCTCTTGTGGATAAGGAAGCTAATGATTATTGGCAGAATGTTGATCTTTACGTTGGTGGAGCCGAACACGCAACAGGTCATTTGCTTTATTCGAGATTTATTACCAAATTCCTGTTTGATATAGGTGCTATATGCAAAGACGAACCTTATCAACGTTTGGTTAATCAGGGAATGATTCAAGGCAAAAGTTCTTTTGTGTATCGTATCAAGGGAGAAAACAAATATGTTTCCTTTAATCTGAAAGACAAATACGAAACAGACGCTATTCATATCGATATTTCTTTGATTGAAAACGGCAACGAAGTCAATATCGAAGGACTTAGACAGTGGCGTGAGGAGTTTAAGGACGCTGAATTTATATTGGAAGAGGGCAAATACATTTGTGGTTTTGAGGTTGAGAAGATGAGCAAAAGTCTTTACAATGTTATCAACCCTGATGCCTTGATTGAAAAATACGGTGCGGACACTCTTCGTTTGTATGAGATGTTTCTTGGTCCTATTGAGCAGTCCAAACCTTGGGACGTACAAGGAATAGAAGGTGTTTCGCGTTTTATGAAAAAGTTTTGGAGACTTTACTGCAACGAAGACGGCTTATGCGTTACCAATGATGCTCCCGACCACGAGGAGTTGAAGATTCTTCACCGCACTATCAAGAAAATCGAAGACGACATCGAAAGATTTTCTCTTAATACCTGCGTTTCGGAATTTATGATTATCACAAATTTCCTTACCGAGAGAAAGTGCCATAAGAGAGACATTGTTGAGCCTCTTTGTGTGCTTATCGCTCCTTTTGCACCCCATATTGCGGAAGAACTTTGGCAACTTTTGGGACACGAAGACACTATCACTTATGCACAGTTCCCTGTTTTCGATGAAAAGATGTTGATTGACACCGATTACAAGTATCCTGTTTCTATCAACGGCAAGACTCGTGCTTTCGTTTCCTATTCTTTGGACAAGGACGTTAAAGAAATAGAAAGCGAAGTGGTTCTTCTGCCTGAGTTGGCGGCTCATTTGGAAGGCAAACAGATTATGAAAATAATTTTTGTCAAAGGTAAAATCATCAATATTGTTGCAAAATAATTTTTCAAGATTTTAATGAAATTTTTAAGGCGACATAATTTATTTGTCGCCTTTTTATTTTTTATTCTTGTCTCTTGAAAAAGCATCGTTATCATATATAAAAACATCGCTATTACTTGAACAAAAATTCCTATCTCATATCGCAAAATTAGTGTTTAACACTATTTGATTAATGTTTAACACTAATTTTCTAATGTTAAACATTAATTTTCTAATATCACTAATTATTTTTTTCTTTTGTAAAATAGTTTTTTCCGATACCCTATCCTATTATTTTATTTCAACTTTAACGAGATTTATTTCTTTGCTTTGAAAATTTATCACTAATTTTGCAACCGTTAATTCATAGCAAAGGACTTGGGAAAGATACAAAACTACCACAACTCGTTTGCAATGAAAAATTATTTGTAATTCTAATTCAAAAGCAATACTAATGGAAAAGAGAATCGGTATAATCAATATCGTTATCTACGATATTACCTTTGCAAAGCAAGTAAATAACCTGCTTTCTGCTTACGGCGAATACATACTTTCACGAAACGGCTTGCCTTTAAGAGATAAGGGCGTACATATTATTAACATCATAATAGAAACCTCAACAAACAATATCAATTCTCTTACAGGCAAATTGGGAAGATTGGAGGGCGTTGAAGTCAAATGCCTTTTGACAAAAGTGGAATGTAATTAAATTTTAGGATAAATATATAAAAACAAAACGATATGAATTTACAAGACAGAAACAAGGTTTTTATCGATAGGGATAAGTTATATGGTTTGCTTGACAGGCAAGCCCCGAGTGATAACGAGTTAAACGAAATTTTGAACAAAGCCTTAAAATTACATGGCTTGAACATTGAAGATGTTGCAACATTGCTTTGCGTTAATGATTCTTGTCAAATAGAAAAGATAATGCACACTGCACATCTTGTAAAGGAAGAAATTTACGGCAAACGCTTGGTTCTTTTTGCTCCTATCTATACCGGCAATGTTTGTATGAACAACTGCACTTATTGTTCGTTTCGTAAGGACAATCATTTGATAAAACGAAAAATCCTTACTATGGACGAAATCGAACAGGAGACACGTGCATTGTTGCGTCAGGGACATAAACGTGTTCTTTTGATTTGTGGAGAAAACAATAAGAACGGTACGGATTATATGTGCCAAGCAATACGTACTACTTACGCTGTCAGAGAAAATCTCATCAAACCCAACGGCAGCGTTATCGAAAACTATATTCGTAGAATCAATGTTGAGTTGGCTCCTATGGAAGCCCATGATTTTGCCCGCTTACACGAAGAAAAGATTGGCACGTATGTATGTTTTCAAGAGACTTACGACCCTATCGAATACAAACGTTTTCACCCTGCCGGCACACCAAAAGCCGATTACGAGTATCGTCTGACAGTTATGGATAGAGCTCAGGAAGGTGGTATCAATGATGTCGGTATTGGTGCATTGTTCGGATTAACGGATTACAGGTTTGAGGTTTTGGGTATTATGGAACACGCCAAACATTTGGAAGATTGTTACGGCTGCGGGCCACATACGGTAAGTGTTCCGAGATTGGAGCCTGCTGTCGGTGCTCCCGATGCTCAGAATGTGCCACACCCTGTAAGCGATGAGGATTTCAAAAAACTTGTTGCAATTATCCGTATCGCTCTACCTTATACCGGAATGATTCTTTCCACAAGAGAAAACTCTGATATGAGAAACACGCTTATCAATTACGGCATCTCTCAAATTTCTGCCGGCTCAAAAACCAATCCCGGTGCATATTCGGAAGAGGAAAGTACCGGTTCGCAATTTGAATTGGGAGACCACCGAGAAATGGAGGAAGTTATAAATTCTTTTATCGATGAAGGTTATGTTCCTTCGTTCTGCACAGGTTGTTATCGCAAAGGCCGTGTTGGCGAAGACTTCATGGATTTGGCTAAACCGGGTCTTATCAAACAGTATTGTCTGCCGAATGCTTTATTTACTTTCAAGGAATATTTGGAAGACTTCGCACACGAAGACACCAAAGCCAAGGGAATGGCTATGATTAAGCAGATGATAGAACAATACGACCAAAAACAATTAGTTCCTAAGATAAAAGAAAACCTTGACAACATAGAAAAAGGCGGAAGAGACGTATATTTTTAATAATAACTCATACCAAGAAATCAGTGTTAATGATTAATAAATTAGTTATAATGATTAGCAAATTAGTTTCAGTAATTATTTTATTAATCATTATAACCAATAAACAACAGTCCGACAAAAAATTTTGTCGGACTGTTGTCTTTTAATTCTCTTATGATTTAGTTTTCATGAATACCTAAAAAGCAGAAACTATCTAATAAAACTCCTAAAAACATCGGAACGTACCAAATCCTTTATAGGCTTAATAGTTTTTGTAGTCTTGCCATCATAAAAGCCCGGTGCATTTTCATAAAATTCTATTGCTTCAAATATAATTTTTTCTTCGTATTTATCCATAGGATTTTTAGTAAAAAAATAATTTACTTTTGAAAAACAATTTGAAAGATAGTATTTGTTATTATATTTCGAGAATTGAACGGTAGTAATCCACGAAGTGATACGTTTTTTCTTGTCTTTTTCGCCGTTTTTTTGCCGTTTTGGTATTTATTAATCTCGCTTCAATCTTTTGGATTGAGAAATCATCGGCTTGAATATAATATTTGATTTCTTTTAGAGGGTTGCTATTGCTCTGTGCATAAAGGGTATCATTTTTTTCAGTCTGCGTAATAATGTAACCTGTCTCAATAGAATCCTGCATAATGATTTTCATTGTATAATCATCGTTTCGCTGTTTTATAGACTTCCTATACCATTTGTTATTCAACACGGCAATATCATAATAATGAACCATATCGTCATTATCAAATTCAAAAGGATTCCGAAGCGAATCATTATTGGATAGAACAATTATACGTTCGTGAGGAACTAAGAGTGTAGTAAAAATAGTTGGAACAATACGCCACATAGAACGCTCGTAAGATAAATTTACAAATTGTTTGTTTTCTTTTTTATACATATACGAATCCGCTTGAATGGCAAAATCCGAGCGATAAAAGTTTTTCTTTACTTTTTTCAACGCAAGATTTAATATTCCCTTAGGTCCAAGACCGCTAACATTGACAGTATCGAGCGTAGTTTTGATAGGAGTAAGTTTTATTTCTTCTTTGATGTCTTTAACGGCTACGACCTTATAAAGATATGCCATGTGCATAATGTACAACGAATCTTTATTGCTTTTTGTCTTTATGGTAAAACGGCCGTTGTCGTCAGACATAACTCCTTTTGAGGAGTTGGCTTTTAGAGCAATGAATGCAAATTCAACCGGTTGCTTAGAATCTTTGTCAATTAAAGTTGCGGTAATTTTGTTTTGAGCAAGAAGATTTCCGATGCAAAAGAAAATAAAAATAATAGAGATGATTTGCTTTTTCATAGTGATGATTAAATGATATATCGTTTTTTTAATTTAATTTTGCAAAGATATAATAATTATTTTATGAAAAAAAGGGGGTTAACAATAATATTCGCCGCATTGATTTGTGCTATGAATTTCATTTGTTGCACTAACGAGGAAAAATATTCTTCTTCCGACAAAATCAATCTACAATTCTCAACAGACACACTTGCTTTCGATACAATATTCACAACTATCGGAAGCGTAACCAAACAAATCCATGTTTTCAATCCCGAAAACGAACCCATAAAACTTGATTATATAACCTTGGGAAGCGGTGCAAATTCTTTCTTTCGTCTTAATGTCGATGGCGATACGTCATTGGTTGCAAAAGATGTGGTAATCGGTGCAAAGGACTCCATATTTATCTTTGTCCGTATCGAACTTGACGCTAATAACACGAGCAATCCTCTTTTGATTGAGGACTCAGTGCTTTTTGCTTTCAACGGAAAAATGCAGTCGGTACTATTAACGGCTTACGGACAGGACGCCTACTACCACCGACCTACGCATACACTCAACGTTGGTGAGACAAAAATACCTTATTGTCTTGCAAACGAAGGAGGAGAAGAGCAAGGCGTAAGCATAAGTGGTAACTACATAACATGGAAGAAAGACAAACCGCACGTAATCATCGGTACTTGCGTTGTGGATAGTGCTTACACATTGAATTTGGAAGAAAACACATTGATACATTTAGGCAACAATGCCGATTTTTGGGTTTATGACGGCGGAACGTTAAAAGCCAACGGCACGACAACAAATCCCGTTGTTTTCCAATCACTGCGTACCCAAGACAGATATGCAGATATTCCCGGTCAGTGGGGTAAGATTTGGCTGTGGTCGGGAAGTAAGGACAATGTGTTAGAGAACGTTGTTATAAAGAATGCAACCATCGGTTTATTGGCTGATACCTGCGTTAATAACAATCACACTGTGGAACTGAAAAACACAAGAATAGAAAACTGTTCCTCTATCGGTTTGTACGCAAGGGGAGCAGATATTTACGCCGAGAATTTATTGGTTCAGAATTGCGGTTCATATTGTGTTGCAGCCTCTATGGGCGGACGCTATGAGTTTATCGGTTGCACTTTTGCCAATTATTGGTCTTTCGGCCAGACAAGAACGGACGCCACTTTGATTCTAAACGATTGGTATGAGGCGGCTGACGGAAGTATTCAGTCAAGAAAAATCGAGAAATGCGACTTCCACAACACAATAATATATGGTTCGATGTACGAAGACGAAGTGGAATTTGATTTATTGAAAAACCTTGGCAGCAATTACTCTTTCGACCATTGTTTAATCAAATCCGCCGTTTTGAAAAACAACAACCAAAACATTAGGGATTGTATCTTCAACCAAGACCCTTTGTTTGAAAACGTCAGCGAGAATGATTTGCATTTGCAGGACTCCTCCCCTGCTATCGGCAAGGGCAACGGCATTTACAACAGCACCGTTCCGTATGATATTTTCGGAACTTATCGTTTGGATCCACCGTGTATAGGTGCTATTGAGAACAAAAACAATGTCGGTAAATAATATAAATTCACCCGTATGTATTTTCACAAAATCAGTGTTAAACATCAGCGAAATAGTGTGAGACATTATTTCACTGATGTTTAATACTGATTTGAGGTTGTTTAGTTAAATCGTAATATTGTGTATAAGTGGTTGTTTAACGATTATATTCCAAAGAATAATAACCTATGATTTCATCGTAATCGTCGGCAAAATTATGGTAATAAACCATAACGGAATATCTGTTATTGGTTTCGGAAAAATCTCCTTCGGTGGTATTGGTCAGAACAGTGGTGTCATTACCGCGTTTTAACACTATCTGATAATTATAATAGCCTTGTTTCAAATACAACGCCAACCGATATTTGCCACTATTGTACCACATCTGCGATTGTACGTTGCATCGCCAATCGTTCATCTGACCGACAACATAATACGCACCCTCCAAAGTCTGAGCAGCGGGATATGTGAAATGAACCCACGCATAATCGCTCGTTGTGGCGGCATTGTCGTCGTATTCATTGCGAATAAAAAACGCTCCATTCAAATCCTTATCGTACGAATACGGCAAACGATTTTTCAAACGCTCTTCCCTTAAATATACTTGGTTTTCATTGTTTATAAAATCGAAGCGTTCGACATTTTGCGACCTTCTACGCAAAGAAGTTATGTCAAAGAAACGAAATTCATTGCCCGCACAAAACTGATTTGTCTCATCAAAAGAATAATCAATCTTCTCGCCTGACATTCCTCGCAACTTTAATGTGTGAGCAGTGTTGTCGTTACCATTTTGCAGGACTTTGACTTTCATATACGTGTCGGGAGAAGAGAAAAACTCGCCATTCTTTCCGCTTACTCTTACATTGACTTCTTGATGTGTTTTCAAAAGAGAAGCAACACTCGACGGCTTTACCTCCAATTCTATATTGGTTTTGTCTTCCACCACATACATTCTTCGAGTGAAGATAACATCGTCGGGCTTTCCCTCAACAAAGACTTTAATGATATAGTTACCGCTCTTTATTATGTGCATATCACTTGAAGGAATGCTTTGCGAATAATGAACATAGCGTTGCAAGGTATTAAACGAATTGGCGTAATGTTCTATCGGCTGCACCTCAAATCCCTCTATATACATATCACTTTGCAAACCGCTTTGCGTCCAATCGCTGTTACAATGCACCAACGTGTATTCGTACCGCAAAGTTTCTTCTCTCAAATCGTCAAACTCCAAAAGCAAATGCTCACCTTTATTAAGATATATAACCGGTTCTTCATTGAGCCTGTCGGCTTTTTTGAGAGTAACGGTTTTTATCAACGGCGAATACACTCTGTTTTCATAAACAAATTGGGCGTTGAGTTCATAACAAACCACGCCCAATAATATATACATAAAAATTTTCTTCATTACAGTTGCTTTGGCTTATAAAGCCATTTCGTTTTCTACTTCTTGGATTGTCTTAGGTATAGGTTTGCCAAGCAGACGGCAGCCGTTCTTTGTTATCAAAACATCATCTTCAATACGGATTCCGCCAAAGTCTTTGAACTTCTCAACTTCGCTGTAATTGATAAAGTCCGCACATTTCTTTTCCGCTTTCCATTGGTCTATCAATGCAGGTACGAAGTAACAGCCGGGCTCATCTGTGATAACAAATCCTTGTTTCAATTCTCTTCCCAAACGAAGCGATGCCAATCCGAACTGCGTCGAGCGAACATTCTTCTTATCATAGCCCACGTAATTCTCTCCGTAGTTCTCCATATCATGAACGTCCAAGCCCATCATATGTCCCAAACCGTGAGGCATAAACATTCCCATCGCTCCTTGCTCTACCGCTTCGTGTATATCGCCTTTCATCAAACCTATCGCTTTCAATCCCTCGCCCAATTTCGCAACTGCTGCCTTATGAACGTCCGAATACTTCACATTCGGTTTACACAAATCGAACACCAACAATTGTGCGTCCAACACTGCCTGATATATCGCCCTTTGTCTTTCGTCAAATTTGCCTCCGACAGGCACCGAACGGGTTATATCCGAACAATAGCCCATTGCATTCTCACAACCGGCATCCGAAACAATCATTCTGCCTTTTTTGATTTTCAAACTGTGGTCGTGTCCGTGAAGTATTTCTCCGTGAGTTGTCAATATAATTGGGAAAGATACGGGACCGCCGCCCGCAAGAGCAATACCCTCCATCGTTCCTGCTATCTGATATTCGTATGTACCGACCTTTGCAGCCATACGCATCATAGTCGTGTGCATATCGTATGCAGTGGAAATTGCTTTTTCGATTTCTGCGATTTCCTCATCTGACTTTATCGAACGTTGCTTAACACACGCAGCGATAAGTTCCACCGAAACGTATGCAGAAATGTATTCGCTGTTGATATGTAACAAATCCGAGATAAATTCAACGTTTTCGCGTCTGTAAGCAGGAACGAAATGAACTTTTCTACCTGCAAAAACAGCTTTATCAATCAAAGCACGCAAATCTTTTATCGTTCCGCTGTGCTTTACACCAATACCTTTTGCTCTTTGAGACAATGTAGGAACGGGACCCGTCCAAATGATGTCGTCCATATCAACTTCTTCACCAAAAAGGTATTCATCACCCGACTCAACGTCGATAACACCGACCAAGCCTTGCAAATCATAACCGAAGAAATATCTGAATGTGGAATCTTGTCTGAAAGAATATGTATTTGCTTGATAATTGAAAGCCACGTCCGAGTTTCCAACCATAAGAACCAAGCCGCTATTCATATCTTTCATAAGTTGTTTGCGCCTTTGCACATAAGTTTCTTTTGCGAACATAATATTATATTGTTTTAAGTTATTTTCACTATTCTTATGCGTGCAAAATTACAACAATTCTTTGAAACAATCAATAAAACGCCTCAATTGTATTTTTGTCCTACGAATATATTTAATTTTTCCATTCAAATTCTTTGTTCTATATCCCCAAACACATTTTTACAATCCTCAATTACTTACCACACATCCTTTAACTATACTCCTAATGTTAATAACTACATATTTAGTATGAGTAATTATTTAATTAGTGTCCATAACTATTTAATTAATATCACCAACTATTTATTTCACACCTTTAACTATAAGTATGATAACCTTAACCACATATTTTTTTGACTTAATTCTTTACTTGTCCGCATTGGTTTTTGAACTATTTGCTTTAAGTCTTTGAGTAAACCGCTTATATCAAACAATGAAACGGAAAAATAAAAGGAAATCAATCAAAAAACTAAAACGATAAGTCCTAAAAACAATTGTATTATAACCTTACAGAAAACGGAAAATATAAAAGTAACAGAAGCGAAGTTATAAATATCAAGGAAAAAGAACACACCAAAAGCGGAATTTATGGCAAATCATTCAAAATACTGATATTGTCGGGAAGAAATGCGACAATGGCAAGATAAAGACCAAAGGCAATAAGGATTGAACCAACGACACGGTTGATGATTGTTATAACATTGTCTGTCATAAATTTCTTCAACTCGTTGCTTATCGCACATTTTATGGTGTCCATACAGAAATTGGTGAAAAGAATGGACGCAAGAAAGATTATCTGCTCGCTTCTTTTATCATAAACATTGGCAAGTCCTATGGGAATAAGCCAAAACAACCAAGTACCGGGATTGACAATATTGAATAAAAAACCTTGTCCCAAGTATTTTAAGCGGAATTTTGCGCTGTTGATAATGGTTTTGGGAGACTTTGGGGTTATATGTCGGCGTGTTGCGGTGTAAATTCCAAAACTTATGATAACGATTCCGCCTATAAGGGAAACGATTTTTTGAGTGGAGCGGTCGTTGAATATGCTTGACAAACCATACCACGCAACGAACACCATAATTATGTCGCTTAACGAAACGCCCAATACCAAGTGCGCTCCCGAACGAAAGCCTTGCGATATGCTCGTTTGAATAAGTTTGAAAAACGCCGGGCCTATCATCAACGACAATGTCAAGCCAAACAAAATCCCTTTCGTTATTATATGGAATACACTCATTAAATTCAGTTAGTTTTGTACTTTTTTCAATTTTAGGTTTGCAAAGATACAAAGTTTTATTAATTTTGCAAAATAATTTAGTAAGGAAATTAAAGTTTAAGATTTGGAAACTGCAATGAAAACTACATTGAACACAATAGAAGAAGCAATAGAAGATATAAAACAAGGTAAGTTTGTAATAGTTGTCGATGATCAAGATAGGGAAAATGAAGGCGATTTGATTATTGCGGCTGAGAAGATAACTCCCGATAAAGTTAATTTTATGTTGAAAAACGCTCGCGGAGTATTATGCACACCTATAACAATATCACGTTGTAAGGAATTGGATTTACCGCATCAGGTTACGGACAACACATCTGTGTTGGGTACTCCTTTTACGGTAACCATCGATAAGTTGGAGGGCTGCTCTACGGGTGTTTCCACTCACGATAGATGCGAAACAATAAAACATTTGGCAAATCCTAACGCAAAACCTTTGGATTTCGGCAGACCCGGACACATCAATCCTTTGTATGCACAAGATGAAGGTGTATTGAAACGTGCAGGACATACCGAAGCTGCAGTTGATTTATGCCGTCTTGCGGGTCTTTATCCTGTGGGAGCATTAATGGAGATTATGGACGACGACGGTACGATGGCGAGATTGCCGTTTTTGATGAAGTTCGCAAAAGAACATGATTTGAAGATAATTTCCATTGAGGACTTGATAGCGTATAGATTGAAGCACGAGACATTGATAGAAAAGCACGATGAAGTTGATTTTCCGACAAAGTGGGGACATTTCCGCTTGATTGCATACACACAAAAGAATGACGGAATGACACATCTTGTTATAAAAAAAGGCGAGTGGGAAAAAGACGAGCCGATACTTGTCAGAGTTCATTCATGCTGTGCTACGGGAGATATTTTCGGCTCTATGCGTTGTGATTGTGGCGACCAACTGCACCAAGCAATGCAGAACATAGAGAAAGAGGGCAAGGGTATGATTGTTTATATGAATCAAGAAGGCAGAGGTATAGGTTTAGTAAATAAATTGCAAGCATACAAATTGCAAGATGAGGGCATGGACACCGTTCAAGCGAATTTGGCTCTTGGATTTAAGGCTGACGAAAGAAACTACGGCATCGGGGCTCAGATACTAAGGGATATGAACGCAACAAGAATACGCTTGATGACCAACAATCCACAAAAACGAATAGGATTGGAAGGATTTGATATCAAGATTATAGAAACGGTACCTGTCGTTATCGAGCCTAACGAATACGATAGAAACTATCTTAAAACCAAGAAAGAAAAAATGGGACACAATCTGCCGATGTAATAAAATTTGCATCAAAGCATAGTTATTTTAGAAAAATATATTAACTTTGCGATGTGATAAGTTGAGTCGGTTTCTGAGTTGGAAGGAATGGATATGGAGCGTAGAGATATAAATAGTGTGATTGAGGGCATTGAAGTCAGCGTAAAGAAATTGGTTGCAGACAAACACAACCTTCAACATAACTTAAAGAAAAAAGATGAGGAGATTGAACGCCTGAAAACTCAAATCAAAGACTTGACATTGGAGATTGATAGATTAAAACGAGATAAACAAATAAATAATTTAACAAATATAATAACTAACAATTCAAACGATTTTGATGCGAAAGTTTTGATAAACGATTTGTTGAAAAAGATTAATAGAAGTATTTCAATTATTTCAAAGGATGACGGACAACAGTTTGACGATAAAGATTGAGATTTTGCAACGTCCATATAAGGTAAGAGTGCAGAAAGAAGACGAAGAAATTTTTCGTCTTGCGGGTCAGACTATTGAACAATCTGTACAAAAATATGCAACTAAGGGTATATTCTCCACAGATAAGCAGGATTTATTGGCAATGACACTGTTGGAGACTATGGTAACTGCTCTGAGAAACGAAAGAAAGATAAAACATATTGCTGAATTGGAACAGATACAAGATAAGTTAATAAGTATAGAAGACTATATCACCAAAGAAAATATTGATAACTGATTGACAAGAAAGAAAAGTTTTTTGACATACATATAGATATAAGGCTGCATTCGTTTTGCGAGAGTAACAGTTCGCAAACTCAACAGTAATAATACAGAAACGGGTGCATTTGGCGGAGTAAAGCAGGCCCCAATCCATACATTCGTATGGGTCTTGTCTTTGGACAAGCGGCGGAAACTTGATACCGCTTAAAACCCAAAACATTCATAGAGGAGTTTTGCAGATACTCCAATGCTCTTTGCTCGGATGCGGTCTTTTTCTTTTTCAACATAAGTTTTACAAACTTAAACTTCAAAAAAGTTTGGTAAAACAAAACAACATAATGAATATAGCATTATACATAATTATTGCAATTGCATTTTGTGGTATCGGAATACTCTTAGCAACCACCAAGATGCGCGAAAAGCTCTTGAAAAAGAGTCAGGATTTAATCAAAGAAGCGGAAGACAAGGCTGAAATCATCAAAAAAGAGAAGATTTTGCAAGCCAAAGAGAAGTTCTTGCAAATGAAAGCCGACAACGAAAAAGAATGCCGCGAAAGAACCAACAAAGTTATTCAGAACGAACAAAAACTGCGTCAAAAAGAACAAGCGTTCAACAAAGAAGTCGAAGAACTGAAAAGAAAGAACGCCGAAGTGAATAACGCAAAAGAAACGCTCAAAAGACAAGCCGACAAATTAGCCGAACGCCAACAAGAAGTAGAGAAAACTTATCAAGAAAGTTTGGTTAAATTGGAGCAAATCGCAGGACTTTCCGCCGAAGAAGCCAAATCGCAACTTATAGAAACTCTTACCGAAGAGGCACGCTCCGACGCTATGGGCAAAATCATGGAAATCGTCGAAGAAGCCAAGATGACTGCCAACCAACAAGCCAAGAAAATCGTTATCGAATCCATACAAAGAACGGCTGCCGAAACGGCAATAGAAAACACGGTGTCTGTTTTCAATTTGGAAAACGAAGAAATCAAAGGCCGCATCATCGGTAGAGAAGGAAGAAACATACGTACTTTGGAAAACTTAACAGGTGTTGAAATAATTATCGATGATTCCCCTGACGCCATATTACTTTCCTGCTTTGACCCTATAAGAAGAGAGACAGCCCGTTTGGCTTTGCATAAATTGGTTACCGACGGCAGAATACACCCTGCAAGAATTGAAGAAGTGGTTGCCAAAACCAAGAAACAAGTCGAACAAGAAGTTATGGAAGTCGGCAAGAGAACTTGTATCGATTTGGGTATTGTCAATCTGCATCACGAATTGGTTCGTATGGTCGGTAAAATGAAATTCCGTTCTTCTTACGGTCAGAACCTTTTGCAACACTCTCGCGAAGTTGCCAACCTTTGTGCCACAATGGCTGCTGAATTGGGACTAAACCCTAAGATTGCCAAACGTGCCGGACTGTTACACGATATAGGCAAAGTGCCTGACGACGAACCGGAACTACCACACGCAATTCACGGTATGAAGATGGCAGAGAAATTCAAAGAAAAGGCTGAAATCTGCAACGCAATCGGTGCTCATCACGACGAGATAGAAATGACAAGCCTTTATGCCCCTATCGTTCAAGTATGTGATGCCATTTCGGGTGCAAGACCCGGTGCAAGACGTGAGGTCGTTGAGGCTTATATCAATCGTTTGAACAAATTGGAAGATATGGCTATGAGTTACAATGGCGTTGTCAAAACTTACGCTATTCAAGCCGGAAGAGAGTTGCGTGTCATCGTTGCAGCCGATAAGATTAGCGACACCGAGGCTAACCAACTTTCTATTGACTTATCAAAGAAAATTCAAACGGAAATGGTATTCCCGGGTATGATTAAAGTTACCGTTATCCGCGAAACCCGTGCTGTTAATTATGCCAAATAACAAAAGAATATCTTTGAAGACAACGTTTGTTTGTCTGTTGAAATAAACAAAAGATGCTGTCCCAAAACAAACGGGACAGTATCTTATTTTTTTATCAAAAACTCCTACCCCGACACTCTTATCACTTATCGCAAAATTAATGTTTAACACTATTTTTCTAATCACTCACACTATTTCACTAATCACTCACATCAATAAACCCGCAAAACCTCAACAAAAATTCTCAACAAACAATAACGACAATAAACCATATAACACCAACAAAGAAAATGAAGACGCTGAAACTTTATTACGAAAAGCACCCACTAACGCTGATAATCATCGTTGCGTTCTTGGTTAGAATGCTTAGTGTTTTGTTTGCCAAAGGCTATGGTATGCACGACGACCATTTTCTTATCATCGAAACATCACGTTCTTGGGCAAGCGGATGGGACTTTCAAGGCTGGCTGAACTCTGTTCCGCAAGGACATTCTTTTACTTACCCGCTACTGATGTTTTTCCTATTCAAAGGCTTGGCGTTTCTTGGTATAGAGAGTTTGGATATACAGATGTATTTTGTCAGATTAATTCACGCTTTGTTCTCATTGCTGACTATTTATTTCTCACATAAGATTGTTTTCAGCATTACCAACGACAAGAAACCCGCCAATATAACTGCGTGGATTTTATCTTTGCTTTGGTGTATGCCGTGGCTTAGCGTAAGAAATTTGGTTGAAATAGTCTGTATGCCTCTGCTTGTTTGGAGTACATGGCTTTATATCCGCAACAAAAAACCGAGAGTTAAAGACGTTATTCTCAGCGGTGCCGTTATGGGCTTGGCTGTCGCTTTCCGCTTTCAGGTTCTGTTCTTTATCGGCGGCTTCGGTCTTGCGATGCTTATCTACAAACAATGGAAAAACGCTGTTATCTGGTCGCTTGCCGTCGTTGTTGTCTTCTCCATAACGCAAATATCCGACATCTTCATTTGGCACAAACCTTTTGCCGAGATGCAGGAATACTTCGCATACAATCTGACGCACTCGGGACAGTATCCGCAAGGCGGCTTCTTCAAATACTTCGGTGTGCTACTCGGCGTGTTGGTTCCACCTGTCAGCGTCCTGTTGATGTTCGGCTTCTTTTACGGATACAAACAATTGTTTTTGTTTCTTCCTTCGTTCTGTTTCCTATTCTTCCACAGCATCTTCCCCAACAAACAAGAGAGATTTATTTTTCCGATAATACCCTTTATCATTCTTTTGGGAATAATAGGTTGCAACGCCTTTTACACAAAATCCTTTAACCCAAAATGGCGAAAAACCGTCCGCATTTGCATCATTATCTCCATTGTTATCAATACCGTAATGCTTATTCCCGTTACGTTTCACTATTCCAAACGCTCCCGCGTGGAGACTATGGCATATATGTACAAATACCGCCCGAATGTCAAGACTTTTGTCTATGAGGACACGCCGCACCGCGATTGGGAACATCTTCCACGCACCTACGCCGTCCAAGACTGCAAACAACTCAACTATATTTCCGACACTATCGATATAAGCCAATGGAATATAAACGGCGAACCTGCCTTTGTTGTCTTTGCCCAAGAGACCGATTTGGACAAAAGGGTAAATAATATGCAGCAATACTTCCCTCACCTGACCTACGAAACAACGATAAAGCCGAGTTTCTTGGACGCCCTAATGACTAAAATCAACCGCCACAACCACAACTACACATATATAATATATAGAAACACAGACGTTATCAAGTAAATACAATAAGGGGACAGATTTTTCAATCCGTCACCCTTATATTGTGTTAGTATCTGTTAGTTCTTTTTATTTTACTATCAACTTTTCTGCTGCAACTCTGTCTTGTGTTATAATTACCAAGTAATAAACACCTGCACTAAGGTTTGAAGTTGTCTATCTTCCAGATAATGTTTATTCTTTACCTTGTTAGAACGGAAAATCGTCATCAACAGTATCCACTTTCCCATAAAAAGAGCCATCGTCAATTGTCTTAACATTATTACCTATCGTTACCGAAATTAAACTTTCACAGTTATAAAAAGCGCTCTTGCCAATTGTCGTAACACTATCACCTATCATTATTGAAGTTAATCTCTTACAAGAAAGGTATTTGCAACCAGTTATTGCTCAATAGTTTGTGAGTAATAAGTCAGAAATATGGTCGTAAACTTTAACTGTACATTCTAAAGGGTG
>OMYR01000037.1 GCA_900315335.1 uncultured Bacteroidales bacterium | reverse complement strand
GAAAGAAGCCGAAGCAGTGAAACTCTTTGCGAATACTTATCTTGCTTTGCGCGTCAGTTATTTCAATGAATTGGACACTTATGCAGAAGTTAAGGGATTGGATGCGGCGGCAATCATCGAAGGCATCGGTCTTGACCCGCGCATCGGAACTCATTACAACAATCCGTCATTCGGCTACGGAGGATACTGTCTTCCGAAGGATACAAAGCAGCTGCTTGCCAACTACGCCGACGTGCCGCAGAATATGATGAGCGCAATCGTCGAGAGCAACCGCACGCGAAAGGATTTCATAGCCGACCAAGTTCTTCACAAGGCGGGTTATTACAATTACGCCGAGCGAGGAATCTATTCTCCAAAGGACGAAAAGTCTTGTACGATAGGTGTGTATCGCCTTACGATGAAATCCAACAGCGACAATTTCCGCCAGTCGTCCATTCAGGGAGTGATGAAGCGTATCAAGGCAAAGGGTGCGGAAATCATAATCTACGAACCGACGCTTGAAGACGGCAGCACCTTTTTCGGCAGCCGTGTTGTCAATGACTTGGAGGAGTTCAAACGCCAAAGCCAAGCCATAATCGCAAACCGCTACGACACCAGCCTTGACGACGTCCAAACCAAAGTCTATACACGCGATATTTTCAGAAGAGATTAAAAGATAAACACAGGACAGATATTTAGGACAATGATAAAACGGTGGATTAAAAAGTGCTACTACCTAATCAAGTACGCAGGAAAACACGTGAAAATCTCTGGCAAAGCAAACATCGGTGGTTTCAGTACGGAGTTTGAGGGCTATAATAAAATAGGAGCAAACACTTTCTTTGCGGGAAAGATAGGCAGATGTAGTTATATGGGCAGCAATTGTGAAATAAATGCAAGCATCGGCAGATATTGTTCCATTGCTCCGAATGTGAAAGTTGTTGCAGGCAGCCATCCTACACGCAATTGGGTTTCAACTTCCCCTGCATTCTTTTCCACTTTACTACAATGCGGAATGTCATACGTTGATAAAACTTTGTTTGACGAGATGCCTAAACCAACGAATATAGGCAATGATGTTTGGCTTGGTTACGGGGCTGTACTGTTAAACGGTGTAACTGTAGGAAATGGTGCGATAGTGGCGGCAGGTTCTGTCGTAGTGAATGATGTTCCTTCATATGCAATAGTGGGGGGGGTACCGGCAAAGGTTATAAGGTATCGTTTCAATGAAGAGCAAATAAAGAAATTAGAGAAGTTGGAGTGGTGGAATAAGAGTGAAAATTGGATACGACGACATTCCACTAAGTTCAATGACATAGAGTTGTTTTTAGAAAATGTAGTATGAATATAGCAGTTATTGCAGTAGGTTATAATCGTCCCGACTCGATGAAGCGTTTGTTGTCTTCTTTGTCGAATGCGGACTATTGCGGAGACAAAGTAGATCTTATAGTAAGCATTGACAAGGGAGAGCGTCAGGTAGAAATCGTGGAAGTTGCCAACAATATAAATTGGGAATATGGCGACAAGCACATTAGAGTTTTCCCCGAAAGACAGGGTTTGCGTTCTCACATATTGCAGTGTGGAGGATTGGCAAAGAAATATGATGCGGTAATAGTCTTGGAAGATGATATAATAGTTGCACAAGGATTCTATTCCTACTGCAAGCAGATGATTCAATACTACGATTCAGATGAAAGAATAGCGGGGATTTCTCTTTATAAGAACAGAGTGGCACAAGGTGTATATAGATTGTTTGAACCTTCGGAAAACGCAGCGGATGTCTTCTTTATGCAAGTTGCCCAATCGTGGGGACAGTGCTGGACGACTCGTATGTGGAAAGAGTTTGAGACGTGGTATAAAGCAAACGACAAAGAAATCCTACCCGACGAAACATTTCCAAGTTACATAACTGCGTGGGATAGGTCTTGGCTCAAATACAATATGAAATACGTTGTCGAGAATGGCAAGTACTTTGTTTATCCGTATGTTTCCCTATCAACAAACCACTCAGACTATGGAGAACATAATGCTATTGATATATGCGATGACTATCAAGTTCCAATGCTTGAAGGTACAAAGTCCTATCGTTGCTGTCCTCTTGAAGAGGGCGTGAGATATGATATTTTCTTTGAGCGTATGGGAATAGAAGACAAGATATTCCCCGAATTGAAAGGCAAAAAGTTATTGGATTTGAACGGCGGTCGTAAGTTGTTTGGAAATGCGGATTACCTTTTCTCTGTTCAGGCTTTGCCTTATCGCGTCATAAAGGAGATTCGTCATTGCTACCGTCCCTTGGAATTTAACCTGCTTAATCCTGCACAGGGCAAAGGTATATTTGTATATGATTTGCACACCAAAGCACCAAAGCCCAAAGCTCCAAAACAAAAGTGGTTCTTGTTGAAATATGATTACCGGTGCATAACTTGGAGACGAGCAGTAAAATATTTATCCGTAGAATTGCCTTTGGTGTTCCGCAGGAAGTTAGGCTTTTGATAACTCACGCAAAGAGAGAAACAATACAATACAACAACAAATAACGATGCAATGAATACACGTAAAGTAATCAAGACAGTTTTTTATCCCTTAGTCCTTATGAGACGAGAATTTATACGGGGGGGGGTACGCTACTATAAACGCCATAACCTCCGTAAATTGGCAGGCTTGCACTACTATTTAAGTATGGGGGGGGGAACGTATCAATTGGAAGAACCCGCAAGACCTTAACGAGAAAATCAATTGGCTTAAATTCTATTCAGACACAAGCCAGTGGACAGAACTTGCCGACAAGTACCGCGTTCGTCAGTATGTAAAGGAGAAAGGATTAGAACATATACTTACTAAATTGTACGGCGTTTGGGAAGACGCAAATCAGATAGATTTTAACGCTTTACCCAAACAATTCGTACTCAAAACCAACCACGGTTGCGGTACAGTAATAATAGTAAATAACAAAGAGGATTTGGATTTGCAAAAAACTCGAAAGACTTTGAACGAATGGCTTAAATTGGAATTTGGCAGGGACACAGCCGAGCCACACTACTTGGGAATAAAGCCGGTAATTATAGCAGAAGAGTTTTTACAACCTAATAGTGGCGAGCTTGTGGATTACAAATTCTTTATGGCGGACGGAAAACTGCAAACAGTCTTGTTGGTGTCCGATAGAGTTATAGGTGAAAGCTACAAACTGAGTACCTACGATGAAAATTGGCACTGCGTTCCAGAAAGACTAAGCGGAACGCATTCCAAAGACAACGTAAAACCCTTACCAAAGCCGCAGACTTTTGAACAGATGAAACAAATATCCGAAATACTCTCAAAGGATTTCCCGCAAGTAAGGGTAGATCTCTATGAAGTTAATGGAAATGTATATTTCGGAGAACTTACATTCACATCGCAAGGCGGCTATATGTCTTATTTCTCCAAGGAAGAACTTCTAAGAATGGGTCGTAATGTAACGCTACCGAAAAAACAAATGAAATAACAACCAATTCAAATGCAAGCCTCGAACCGAATAATAGTAAATACCGTGGCGCAGTATGTACGGACTATTTTGAATATGCTGCTTTCGCTCTACTCGGTGCGCCTTATAATGGGTGCTCTCGGAGTGGAGAATTATGGTATCTATTCTTTGGTTGCTGGCGTTGTGTCGCTGCTTTCGTTTTTCACCAATTCCTTAGTTGGCTCAACGCAGCGGTTTCTTTCCTACGCTCAGGGACGCGGCGAAGAAAAGAGACTTAAAAGTGTCTTTTCCAATTCCCTTTTGCTTCATTTGATTATCGGCTTGGGCGTCGTTATAATCTTCGCAGCCATTACGCCGCTGCTTTTCAACGGTTTTTTGAACATAGCACCTGAGCGGCTCGGTGCGGCAAAGGTTGTGTATCTCCAAGTAATCGCAATGGTTTATATCTCCTTTGTCGCTTCGCCTTACCGTGCGCTGCTTGTCTCCCGCGAAAACATAGTCTATACTTCGGCTGTCGATGTTATGGACGGCGTCTTGAAAGTCGGCTTGGCAATCCTGCTTACCTACGTAACTTTCGACAAACTCATCGCCTACGGCTGGATAATGTTTTTCATCACATCCTTCAATCTTTTGGCGTTTGCCATTTACTGCCACGCGAAATATCCCGAATGTATCTTTCCGCGATTGAAATTCTTTGATAAACAATATATGAAAGAACTGATGTTCTATACCGGCTGGAAAGTCTATGGTTCGGCATCCATTGCACTGAGAAACCAAGGTTTGGCAATCGTTCTTAACCGCCGCTTTGGTTCTGCGGTCAATGCCGCCTACGGATTGGGAGCGCAAATATCTGGTATGGTCTCTTTCATTTCCTCATCACTGCAAAACGCCATATCTCCGCAACTTACCGCATCCGAAGGGGCGAAAGACCGCACGCGGATGTGGTTCTTGGCGAATATGGAGAACAAGTTCGCCTTTCTTCTGCTTGCCTCTATCGGCATTCCGACACTCTTTGAGATGCAGACGCTTTTGGAAATATGGTTAAAGGTAGTGCCGAAGGGTGCTTGGCTCTTTGGCGCGACATTCCTTTCGATGCAGATAACAGATATGATGACTATCGGCTACGGAGCGGCAAACAACGCTATCGGCAGACGGCTTGGCAGATATACCGCTTGGACTTATACACCGAAACTACTGATACTTCCTTTCGGTTGGCTGCTGCTTCATCTTGGTGCTCCGCTTTGGACGGTCTGCGCTCTTATGATACTCATCGAGGTAGGCTGTATGCTGATTCGAGTTCCGCTTCTGCGTCACGAACAGGGTTTTCGTTTGAGGACTTTCGTTGTTGATGTGTTTTTGCGCAGTATGCCGCCAGTGGTTATTGGGGCAACGGCTTGTGTTGTCTTGTATCTCACCATAGATGCCTCTTGGCGATTTTTATTGACTTACGCCCTTTCCTGCTCACTGTTCCTATTTACCGCCTACCGTTTCAGTCTGACAGCGCAGGAACGCTCCAAAATCACTTCCCTTTTCGCTTCCCTCAAAGCAAAACTACACAGACGATAAAGACTTATGATACTTGTTTTATTTCTATTATTATTCGTCTCTTTATTCCTTTTGAGAAAAAGCCGAATGGATTTGCCCTCAAAAAGAATACTAACACTATTCATAGTGCTGTGGCTTACAGTCCTATTTCTTTCACAGCTTGCTATGTATGGCTTTATGAAGCCAACTTCTTACACTGTTTTCTTATTATTGATTAGTGTTTTTTCGTGTGCTGTCGGTTTCTGTTCGTACAGATGCAGATATGAGCCAATATCTTTGAATACGCCTTATGTGAGAGAACAGGTGGAACGCTTGATGAACAATAAGATATTCACTTGTGCTCTTATTGCATTTACTCTGTATATGTTCTCTATGGCTGCTATATATTACGAACAATTGGTAGTACTTAATTCTTCTCTGTCCGATATTCGCGGAAGTTATTTTGACGGCAAAGATAATATATACGGACCATACTTCGGACTTCTTGACAGCTACATAATGTCTCCTTTTGTGCATATATTATCTGCTTTGTTCGGCTATTGTTTGTTTTACAAAAGGGATTGGAAACTGCTCCTTATATTCGTTTCATTGTTTATTTATTCCTCACTTGGTGGAGGACGTTTCCATTATATACGTCTATTTCTTTTGCCGGCAATATTAGGCTATTTTGTCTTTTACAAAGGGAAAATCAAATTGAAATTAAAGACTGTTGTGACCACTTTAATTGTTGGTTTTGCCGTATTCTTTTTGCTTGCTTGGACGACAATGGGAAGGAGAGCCGACGGAATGGACAAATCAAATATGTCGGAAGCCATAGAATTAACAACACAAGATATTCTCACTTATGCGTATGGACCGATATTGGCATTTGAATATTCTGTTGAGCATAATTACTCTGCTATGATTGGAGGATACCAATACGGACGATTGACCTTACACGCGATAGATGATTTTTTTGTTATCGGATTGGGAACAGTTTCGGGCGTTGAGAGGACGGAGTTTAATCCCTCGCTTGATAACTTGGTTGCGATAAAACAAGATTCCCCTATACCTTTGGGAGGAGCTGCTTACTGGAATGCCTTATATACTTGGAATCTGTATTTCTATAATGACTTTGGGATTGTTGGTTTGTTTGTCTTTCCTTTTTTGATAGGTTTGCTTTCACGATATATTATATGTATGCTTTACAAGTATAACAAGTTTGGCTATTTCATCATATTGACATTTCTGTTCCGCGCCTTGTTGTTTTCGTTTATCGATTACACAATGACAAATATGATGGACGTTTTAGTACTGATTGCCATATTTATTTTCAATAAGTACAAATTCGTTATGAAGCCTGCTTTTTAATCTGAAAATAAATACAGAATAAAGATGCAAATCGACATTCGTAAACTGCAAAAAACGATAGCACAGCCGCAAAATCCGGCAGTTTTGCCCATGATTTGAAACAAACCCACTCGGAAACGCCTGCCAAATCCGAAAAAAAACACATTGCAAAATCGGAGAAACTACATACCGAATCCGAAAAGTCAGTTACGGAGAGTATGAAAGACCTAGGTCAAATGGGGTAAAAGACCCGGGTGTTTTGGGGTGAAAGACCCGGGTAAAATGATACTTCCCAATGCGTTTTTCTGAATTTACAAAGCATCTTTTCGGATTTTGAAACCGACTTTCAGGAATCAGCAAGCGTTTTCAAATAGTTTGCAACCGTTTTTCAGACCTTAAAACCCATAAAATCAATGCCGGAATTGGATATTCTCAAAAGAGATGTGTATGACGCAGGCACCAAGCAGATGCAATTGAAATATCGGCTCATTCTTCCGCGGCACGAGGCGTGGGATATGGAAACGGTGAGCGGGTTGATTGCAGAACGCACAACGCTATCCAAAGCCGAAGTGGAGTTCGTACTCAGAGAGTTGGAAGATGTGATGGTCGAAGCCTTGGAACTCGGCGCAGGTGTGGAACTTGGCGCTCTCGGTAAGGTTGAACCCTCGCTCAGCAGTGCCGCCGTCGATACGAAAGACGATATAAGTCTCGAAAATATCAGAAAAGTCAATCTTATATATAAACCCTCTAAGCGTATCAAACGCACTCTCAAAGGTTTGAAGTTTGAAATAAATCGCCGTAAGCCTTTGTCGGATAGGGATAATAAAGGTAGCGAGGGCGAAAAATAATTTTATGAACAATTAACTGCTTTATCCGTGTGAAAGAACAAATTTTATATTTGGATAAAGCTCATTTACAAATAATTAAAATAGTTTAGATTATGGCGTACATTTACAAAAAAGTTAGGAAAAAGATTTCAGTCGGTAAAAATCCGGGTGAAAAATATTTTGCCGCAATGGTAAGCGAGGGAAGAGCAAGCAGCAAACAGGTTTGCGAACTTATCGACAAAGACTCAACAATTTCGGTAGCCGATGCGGAACTTCTTTTCCGTGCCTTGGGCGAAATAGTGAGCGAAAACATAGAAATGGGTCGTGGAGTGAATTTGGAGGGTCTCGGAGTATTTTCTCCCAATCTGAAAACGCAGGGACAATCTACCGCTGACGAAGTTACGGCGGACGATATCAAGAAAGTAACGGTCAATTTCCGACCTTCCTCCACGTTGAGAAAGGCTATGGAGCAAGCCCCGGTGAAAGAAAGTTCAAGGTTTAATTTAATGCACGTTTAAGAGATGATACAATACACAGTTGAAAAAAGAATAAATCCGATGGATAAATTAAATCCGAAGTTTTATCCCAAGATAGTTCGCGCCGCAACGATTAAAACCGATGAGATTGCCAACCTTTTGCAGAGCCGTACGACATTGGACAAGAGCGAAGTGTATTCGTTCCTTAAAGCCTTTGCAAATGCGGTGCAGTTCCTTATCACGCACTCATATACGGTGGAAGTTGAGGGTCTTGGTATTTTCACTCCCGCAATCAAAGCCAAAGCGGTCGATGATTTGGAGGATTTGACGGCAATGACGATACTTAAAAAGAGCGTTAATTTCCGTCCGACAGCCAAAATGACCACCCGCCACAAATCCATCGGCTTTGAAAAAGCAAACTTGGACGTGGAACATTTATAAAAAAAGAAGAAATTGCTGACTAACTGCCGCCTTAGGCGGCGGAAGGCGGCAAGGTTGTAAGATATGAAGATACTTTATTGTTCTACCTTGTGTTCCCATAAGGCGATTGCTTATCTGTCAAAACATTCTTGCGAGGATTTGGAGGGCATAACAGTTCAGAAATTTCATCGTCTGATTGCCAAAGGAATGGTAGAGAATGGTGCAACGGTTAGCACGCTTTCCGCTCCGCCTTTCTTGGGAACGATTAACGGAAGTCGGCGAATAAAACTGTCGGACGACGAAGAGGAGGGCATACATTATCATTATACAAAGTTGTGGAACTTCTCCGTGCTTCGGCATCTAAGCATCGCTTTCGGTGCGTTGCGATATGCTCGCAAATGGTGGCGAAAAAGATGCAAAGAAAAAGAAAAGAGTTTCATAGTGTGCGACACTTTGAACATATCGCTTTGCTGCGGCGTGCTGCTTTCAAAGCTATTTTCATCAGTGAGATTTGTGGGAATAATGACCGATATGCCGGGCTTAATGGTCGGAGGAGAAAAGAAAAGAAGCCTCATTGGAAGCATAACAAAAAGAGCAAATCTCTTTATACTGAAACAGTTTGACGCATACGTCTTTCTGACCGAGGCGATGAATACGGTTATAAACAAGAAAGCAAGACCATATATAATAATGGAGGGCTTGGTGGATAGCAATATGCAGACCAAACAACGCAATCCCGATAAGAACGTTCGCAATATCATATATGCGGGAGGATTGTATGAACGCTATGGCATAAAGATGCTTATAGACGCTTTTCGACAAGTTGAGGGAGACAATCTTCGTTTGTCGATATACGGCAGAGGAGCAATGGTTGAGGATATGCCGAAGTACGAAAAGACGGACAAGCGTTTGAAGTATTTGGGATTGCGACCTAATGATGAAGTGGTAGAGCAGGAATTCAAAGCGACCTTGCTTGTCAATCCACGTCCGACACACGAAGAATTTACGAAGTATTCCTTTCCGTCAAAGAATATGGAATATATGGTTTCGGGTACTCCGCTGCTCACAACTGCACTGCCCGGAATGCCGAAAGAGTATTATCCGTATGTCTTTCTATGTAAGGAAGAATCGGTGCAGGGCTTTGTCGCTTCGCTAAAAGAGATATTGTCGCTTAACGATGAAGAACTCGCAAAACGCGGTAATGAAGCAAAAGAGTTCGTTTTGCAAAAGAAGAACAACATCGCGCAGGCAGGGAGAATAATTGAACTGATTAGATAAAGAAAAGATTTCTTCAATTTAACTCAAAAAAACACATAAAACAGATATGAAGATAGCAGTAGCCGGCACGGGATATGTCGGACTTAGCATAGCGACATTGCTTTCGCAGCACAATCAGGTAACGGCTGTGGATGTAGTGGCGGAAAAGGTTGAACAAATCAATCAACGTAAATCCCCAATACAAGATGAATACATAGAAAAGTATTTTGCCGAAAAGTCGTTGAACCTTACGGCAACGCTTGACGGTGCAAAGGCGTACGCGGATGCGGGCTTTATCATCATTGCAACGCCGACCAACTACGACCCTGTCAAAAACTATTTTGATACACATTGCATTGAGGACGTTATAGACCTTGTGTTGAGTGTTAATCCCGAAGCGGTTATGGTGATAAAATCAACTATTCCCGTAGGATACTGCCGCAGTCTCTACGTCAAGTATGCAGCCAAGGGCGTAAAAAAGTTCAATCTCTTGTTCTCGCCGGAGTTTTTGCGTGAGAGCAAAGCCCTTTACGACAACCTCTATCCGAGCCGTATCATTGTAGGCTATCCCAAGATGATGAATCAAGAGGAGTTCG